>CAMFKK010000089.1 GCA_945957225.1 uncultured Sphingobacteriia bacterium
GAAGTCCATGATACAAAACCAGACTTTAGTTCTGCTAATTCTTTCTCTTTCTCAAAAGCAAGTTTTTTGTCATGCACATCAATAATGCTTCCAGCAATAAAGTAATCATTCTCACCTGGGTTTCCAAATTCTTTAACTACCATTTAAACCCAACGCAATTTACCTTTTGCATGCTTTAACTTTACTTCAATAAATGATCGCTGAGATGCAACAGATTTTAAATTTAGAATATTTGCTATTATTGCCTCAGCATCTTCTTCTAGGAAAAAAGATTCAATTTCTTTGAGCATACATTCCCTAGTGTCATGACCTGATATCTCCTTCCAATAATTATTCAAAAAAGTAATCTGGTTATCATTGTTCAATCTAAATACGGCTTCTCCCAAGCTATTCAACAACAGATTGAATTCATTCCTTTGTACTTCTAAATACTCCTGTTGATATTTTAGTTGAGAGATATCAAGATGGGACCCTACAATTTAAATGGGATTTCCTTGGGCATCCCATTTTGCTACTCCAGAACCCCTCACCCAAACATAGTAACTATTTTTGTGTAGGAATCTAAATTCACTGGCATAAGAAGGTAATTGTCTTTTTAAATAAGCATTTATAGCTATTTCAACAATAGGATAATCATTAGGATGAACCCTGATTTTCCAATTCTCATAAGTATGTTCAAACTCATGGTGCTGATACCCAATCATTTCCATGAATATCACAGAATAATTCAATTTGTCATTCACAATATCTCATTCCCAAAGACCTTGTTGTGACCCCTTTACAGAAAGGTCAAATCTTTCTAAAGCCAACGCATTTTCAAGTTCTGCTTTTTCTCTAGTTAATCTCAAACCAATATTGTTGGCCACCGAAAACAATACATCGGCCTCATGGGGTTCCCAAGTCTTACCCACTGTGCAATCATCATAACCCATCCATCCCCAAAATAAATTATTATAGAATATAGGTACAAATAAATAAGAAAGTATGCCTTGAAATTCCATGGCTTCTCTAAAGTAGCTATTATCAGAATCTGCCACTTTCCCATACATATGTCTTCCATTAGACAATTCTTCAAAAATGCCTGGAACCATTTCATAACTAATATTCTGTAAATCTGGATTCTCCAGTTGTGGGTCAATTCCTGCTTTACACCATTCATGAGTATAATTGAGGAACAATTGACCATCCATTAGTTTATTTGTATAAATATAGCACCTATCTACATCAGTGGATGCACCTAATACGGCAACCAATTTGGTTAATACTGCATTCAATTCACCATTTTCCAGAAGGGCTCCATTTGCCTTAGAAATACCGGACAACAAATTTTTCATACTAAAAATCAGGGCTTTAAACCGGCAAGAAGTTACTTGCTCTGTTTTAGAATAGATATAATGAAATCCTCAATAAAGCCCCAAGTCCAAGATCTTGAAGTCATTTTGCTTCAATTGATCAATTAAAAGCCTTGCAGAAGTATCACTATCGGGAACTTGGAATTTTTGGGTTGACTTACCTATGAATTGGGTAATTGGTTGTTCTTTTCCAAAATCAATACTGGTTAATTGAATCACATGTTTAGAAAAATGCGATTCACCATCCTCCATATTCCAAATTCCTTCAAATAATAATAAACGATTACCCTTATCTGTAAAATAGGGATAAACTAGTTCACCAACACCTTTAAAAAGAGGCAACAAATGAATAGAATTATTCAAATACTGAATCAAAAAAAGTTGGTAACTAGCACCCGAACCTCCATATCCCTTGTCCAAAGAGAATAGTAAGGGACCTGGGTTATTTAAAGCATTTCCTTTGGGTTTAAAAATAGATGGAACAACTAAAGGGTAATCATCTGGTTCAGACTCAAATGTCTTTAAATACAAAAGCTGATTTGTTGCATCCTTAAATATGGCCAATGTAATTGGGCTAGCAAGACTAGTGTCAAAGGGTTTGAAATGTTCGTCTAACTTGGCTCTCATCAGTACCAAGCTAAGTTTTTGTCCATCCACTTCAACCATTTTAAACTGGGTGTCAATTTGAAACCTAGCAGTATCAATCAATGATAATTCGGTTGTATAATTCTGTTTGGCTCCATTATTATTGCAGCCCCAAAGCACAAAAATTATTGTCAAAATGAATGACCATTGCCAATAATGTTTCATAATTCAAAAAAAGGCTTTTCAAATTCCTTAGATTGAAATTAAACAAAGGCTAATAAGCAGAAATACCCTTGATTGGGTATTTAATTGTTAAAGTAATTCCCTTTATAAAAGCTTTAATTGCAATCTACCCAAATCAGCATCCAAAATTTTGGCCAAATTATCCATAGCCCCTTTGTAGCCATACCTTCTTTCCGCAGATAGTAATAAAGGGAAAGCATCTGTAAATGCAAAGGGCTTAATTTGTGTATATGTCCATTTTTTTTGTTGCAACAAATAAGGCATTAAGGCATCAAAGGCCATTTTAAGCGATTTTCCAGATGCAGATTTAGTTTGAAAATAATCAACCCCAATTTGCTCAGATAATTCAGCTATTACATTAAATGCATTTAAAATAAAAACCGAATAATGAAGAGAGGTGGTTCTTTCTAATTCCAATGGAAATAATCCATATTCACTCATTTGTTTATCTAGACGTTCTTGTGAAACATTAATGATTTTTTTAGCCAAATCAATACTATCAATAAAAATAGCTATTGATAATGTTTGTGCATCATACCAAATGGCATGATTATTCTTGGTATTCATTTCATCTGTTCCAATTTTACTTGTTCTAAGCCAAATCAGAAATTCAGTCATCCATTTTTGTAACCCTTTTTGATCATTAGCAGTCCAATGGGATGATTTTTTTAAGAGTTGAATGGCATCAAGTGCATAAATAAATTGTCTGGTATCAATTACGCCTTCGGCCCTGCCATTTGTTATCCCCTTTACTGCTTGACCAAAATTAAGATTTGGGTTCATTCTTGTAGCTGTATCTAAAAACCAAACTCGCATTAAATTAGCTGCATGTTTTGCATAATTTTCATTTCCGGAATAATGATAGGCAAGTGCTAAAGTGTTTACATTCTCGCAGAGTTTTGGCATTTGCTCCTTATCTGGATAATTTTTTACTTCAGGATTTACTTCTCCATCCCGGCGTATATATGGCAGTCCATTGGGTTTATTGGGATCAGGCCACCAATATGGAGCCAAACTCATATAATCATGCTTATTACCACTAGGGGGAATGTCTTTTTTCTGCATCACACTTACAGGTCTATAACCTAAAAGGCTGTCAGCATTATGTAGCAATTGCTCGTAAGCAGGCTTTAACAAAGCATTTCCTTTCTGTAATTGTTGCTTATTTATCAATAACTGCTTAAAATCCCATTTAACCATATCGGTTTTGGAAAGCTTGATTTGAGCAAACGCTATTTGACAATAAAAACTAAAAAGCAAAAAACAGTAGATAGGTTTAGCAGTCATAGGGATTAATTAAATTCAATCTTTTTCTTAGAAATAGGTATTTTACATTCTTCCAAAAAGCGCATAACTTTTTTACTAATATCGTCATTCTGCTCTTTGCTAAATTTTCCGTGAAGACCTCCTTCAATTGTAATAAAATCCGTTTTTACTCCAAGTGCTATTAATTTTTTATACAAACTCACTGATTGTTGGTAAGGGACTGTTGGATCAGCATTTCCATGAACAATAAAAATGGGTGGACTCTCTTTTGTAACATGATAAATAGGAGAAACCAATTTTATAAAATCAGTATCTTTTGCTTTCTCGCCCAACCAATTGGTGGCAGATTTGCTGGTAATATTAGGTCCATAAGCCCAATCACCTACATCATTAATACCATACTTATTAATAATAGCTACCACCTTAAATGCTTGTCCCTTATTGCAATTATTATCAAATACCGAATTATTTCCAAGCAGGCCTCCCATTAAAGCTAAATGACCTCCTGCACTACCACCTAAAAAGATTATTTGATTTGGATTAATATTGAATCTTTTAGCATTGTTCACCAAGTATAACAAAGCACATCTAGTATCTTCAATAGCTGCAGGAGCTTTGGCTTGTCCAGTTAAGCGATATTCAATATTGGCAACTGCAAAACCAGCTTTAAAATAAGCATTAAACCCACCTTGACCCTCTTTAACACCATGATTCCATCCACCACCATGAATATTAATAATCAATGGTGTAGGTTCCAAGCTAGATGCATAAAAATATAGATCCAGTTTCCCTTCCCACTCCCCTTGCCTAGTATATACCAAATCAATTTGAGATTCATAACCCTTTGGATAAACAACAGATTTGTAAACAGTATCACCTGCCGCCTGACCAAGTACGGTCAGGGAGCAGGTGACACAAATCAACATTAAGATTTGCTTCATGCTATTTTTTTTAGAACTAATATCCCGGATTCTGTTTAATAACAATGGCAGTGTTATTATCAATTTCTCTTTGAGGAATGGGCAACAACATCCTATTTGTATTTACAAAGACCAACATTTCTGCCAAGGTAAGCCTTGGAGATGGATATAAACCATAATGCAAAGGATACATATAGGTAAAATGTGCATTCATTACCTGTTCCACTTTAATAGTGGTCATAGTTGTGTTATACCTTAATAAATCAAACCAACGTTGATTTTCAAATGCCAATTCAAATCTCCTTTCATTAGCCAAAGCTGTTTCAAACTGAGCAATTGTTGATACATCCGTATTTGAATAAGCAGCAAGACCAACCCTAGCCCTAACCTGATTAATAAAACCTAGGCTAGTAACAGTATTACCTTGTGCTTCAGCCATCATCAACAATACATCAGAGAAACGAATTACTGGCCAATCGTTTTCAGCATCATTGGCAACTGCAACAGCAGAAATATACTTTTGAATATAAAATTTTGCGCCAGTATAAAGACCAATATTTGCAATTCTTCTTGGGTCACCGCCTATTTTTAATGCTGCAGTAGCTAATGTTGCATTCGCTGCTGTTGATAAAGTAAGCGTAGTTCCAGATATAGCTGCAACAGTAGTTCCCTGAGCTATTTGAAGACCAGTTATAGGCATTCCCACAACAATAGCGGGATTAGCTGCAGTTAGTGTAACTGAGGTATTTCCTGACCTCACATTGCCTACTGCAGTTATGGAGGAATATGCATTATAAAGATCCTGTGATGGAAAATTCAATCCTCTTCCATCTCCATTAATAACAGCAGCTCCACTATTAAGAGGCGCAAAAGCATTAGGAAGAGAAGAACCTAATCCAATTCCACCAGCCTTAAATCTAATGGCAAATAAAATCTCAGAATTCATTTCATTGCCTATTGAAAACACATTGGCATAGGAAGCTTGCAAACCATAACCACTATTGGTAATTACGTCTTGCAATAAAGTTGCCGCATCTGTTTTCCTGTTCAATGTAAGATAAACTTTTGCCAATAAGGCTTTGGCAGCCCAACTATTAGCCCTTCCTAAATCAGCACCAGGTATTGCAGAGAATTTAACAGAACTGCCGTTGGCGATGGTATTTGACAAATCCGCAATGATAAGTTTGTAAATATCTGCAACGGGTGAACGATTCACTTGCTTAGCTTCTTCTGGGCTAATGGGTTCATGCACCAAAAACACATCTCCGTATAAGCGAACCAAATTAAAATAATGATACGCCCTAATAAAAGTAGCTTCTGCAGAAAGCTTTTTTAGGTCTGCTGCTGTTACAGGGATTGTTATTGGATCAAAACTCAAAGTTCCAGCAGAAGGGCTGTAATTAACATTCAAGCTATTCAATACAAAATTGACATTCCTAATATTATAGTACGTATTTAACCAATAAGAATAATTCCCTTGATGAGAAACATTGGGAAAAAACATGTCAAGATCACTTAAGTCTCTGTTAGGAGTTGCAGTACTTGCAGGCACACCTTGTATGGTGTTATCACTTCTTAATTCAGTCAAGGTCCACTCATCAGTTAATGGAGTTCTCATCCCATTATAACAACCCGTAAGAGCTGTATTAATCTCAGTTAGATTTGAATAATAGGTAGCAGAGTTAATATTTGATTGTGGTGTCAAATCAATCAACTTGGAACATCCTGCCAAGCCAGCAAATGAGGCTATTATAAGATATTTATACAGTTTCATATTTTTTGTTTGTCAGGTTAAAAATTGATGTCAATACCAAAGACAAATGTTTTCTGAATAGGGAAGCTTCCGCGTTGGTAACCATCAATCAGTGCAGAAGAATAAGCTCCAGTGTTTGCTCTGCCTTCAGGATTTAAGGCCTTGAAATTCTTAGCAGATGCAAAGAACAGGTTTTGAGCGGCTAGATACACCCTAAGTGAACTTAGTTTAATAGCTTTTGCTACTGAGTTAGGCAATTGATATCCTAAGTTCAATTCGCGTAAAGCAAAATAAGATGCATCAGATACAACATAATCAGTCAACATCCAGTTAAACCCAATAGTTGAATAAGGTGTTTTACCATCACCTGGAAATGCAGGACTTACCCATCTGTTTTGACTAAAAGCAGTAATATACCTTCTTGACTCATTATAGTTGGCGTCTCCATTAATCACATTACCACCTTTTACACCTTGAATGGTAAAACTAAAATCAAATGCTTTATAGTTAATGGTATTGGTCATACCATAGTTAAATTCAGGATAAGGATTTCCAATTACTACCCTGTCTTTATTATCCAAAACATTGTCACCATTAACATCAACTAATTTCAATCCACCAGGTATAAATACATTACTTAAAGAACTGGTTAATCCCTTTGTTCTAGCATCGTTGATATCAGCTTGACTTAACCAAACTCCATCTGTTTTAAATCCAAAGAATTGAACCAACGGATCACCAACTTTACTTTGATAAACTTCAGTACGTTCCCCTTGGTTCAACAAGAAAGATTCACTTCCTAATTCCATAATTTCATTTCTATTTCTAGAAAAGTTCAAAGAAGTAGTCCATTTAAAATCTTTTTTACTGATATTAATAGTAGATAATTCTAATTCAATACCTCTATTTTTTAAACTACCAATATTGTTAAAATATTGAGGAACTCCTGCAATTGCCTGTACAGATTGTTGCAATAGAAGACGCTCTGTTTTGGATTCATAAATATCCAAAGACAAACTAATTCTGTTTTTCAAAA
The DNA here is from genome assembly GCA_945957225.1 of uncultured Sphingobacteriia bacterium. GTDB lineage: Bacteria > Bacteroidota > Bacteroidia > Chitinophagales > Chitinophagaceae > Sediminibacterium. Next base: position 7,156 of record CAMFKK010000089.1, read on the forward strand.
TTGAGATATCTGTACCAAAATTGGTTTGGAAAGTACGCTCCCAAGTAATGCTTGGGTTAGCAATATTAGATGTTGATGTTACTTGACCAGAGGTAGAAACACCTGTTCCACTACCAAATGCATAGTTACCTGTACTCAACAAATCAAGAAAGGCAAAATCAGAAATTCGGTTATTTCCAGTAGCACCATAGCTAGCTCTGAATTTTAACCTAGTCAACCAATCAACATTTTCTAAAAATTTCTCTTGAGACGCTATCCAACCGGCAGAAACAGATGGAAAAGAGCCCCATTTGTTACCAGCTCCAAAATAAGAACTACCATCAGTACGGAAACTCACTGACAACAGATACTTGTTATTGTATTCATAATTAATTCTACCCAAATAAGATACCAAACCAATTTGATTTTTGGTTCCAAAGGTTCCTGCTTTATCAATAGCAGATGCATTATTTAAGGTTCTGATATTATCAGAAGGATAATCCAAACCAGTAGTTTGGTCTCTATTAATATTGGTTCTCTGAGCTGTAAAACCGGCTAGAACATTAATAGAATGCTTGTTGAATATCTTCTTATATGTAAGCGTGTTTTCACTTAATAAATCAATATTAGATGAATTGACATAGACACCTCTACTAACAGAACCATCAGCTGTAGCATTTCTATTTGCAAATGATTGACCAGAAGTAGTATTTACATACAAACTTGCCAAAGATTTAAAATCTAAACCCGGTAGAATATTTACATTCAAATCTGCCGCACCTTGCAAACGATATTCATTACTATAAATATCTTGTCCCATGGTAGAAGACTTTGGAGTGTTCTGTGCAGAGCTAAAAGGATCTGATGTTCCCACAGGCGTCCAAGTACTTCCATCAGGCATCGTACCAGAATAATAAATAGAACTAAAATGTCTTGGT
>CAMFKK010000090.1 GCA_945957225.1 uncultured Sphingobacteriia bacterium
GAGATAGATCTTTTGGCATAACCATATCCTGGTAAGTCAACCAAGAACCATTTTTCTTTGGGTCCTTTTAAATTGCCGGAACTCTCAATCTCAAAATGGTTGATCAATTGGGTTTTACCAGGGGTGCCCGATGTTTTGGCCAGGTTTTTGGTCTTGGTAAGCAGGTTGATCAGTGATGATTTTCCCACATTGCTCCTTCCAATAAAAGCGTATTCCGGCCTATCCGGTTTGGGGCACTGGGTAACTAGGGCAGAAGAAATATTGTATTTGGCCGATGTGATTTCCATGTTCTTTTTTAGATAAGCGTATTGCCTGTCATTTCTGTTGGAATTGCTAGTCCCATTACTTTTAAAATAGTTGGTGCAAGGTCTCCTAGTTTACCAGGTTGAATGCTTCCTTTCCAGTCTTTATCAATAATAAAAAATGGAACTGGATTCAAGGTATGTGCGGTATTGGGAGAACCGTCTTCATTGATCATGAAATCGGCATTGCCATGGTCTGCTGTTAAGAATACGGTATAGCCATGTGCTAGTGCAGCGGTCACCACTCTTTCAACACAGGCGTCAACTGTTTTAGCCGCAATCATGGCCGCGCTAAATACACCTGTATGACCCACCATATCTGTATTAGCATAGTTTAAGCAAATAAAATCAGCTGTTTCATTTTCAATTTCAGGAATCAATTTATCCGTGATTTCTATGGCAGACATTTCTGGTTGCAAATCATAGGTAGCCACTTTTGGTGATGGTACCATGATCCTGCTTTCTCCGTTAAAGGGCACTTCTCTACCACCACTAAAAAAGAAAGTTACGTGCGGATATTTTTCGGTCTCTGCAATCCTGATTTGCTTCTTGCCATTGGCTTCTAACACCTCCCCCAATGTGTTTACCAAATTATCATTTTCAAAAATCACGGAAACATTTTTGAATTTATGATCATACATGGTCATGGTAGTATAATGCAAATCCAAGGCCTTCATTTCAAATTCAGGATAGTCTGTTTGCGTCAAAACCTCTGTAATTTCTCTGCAACGGTCTGTTCTAAAATTAAAACAGATGGCATAGTCTCCAGATTCAATTTTTGCAATAGGAGCGCCCTTGTCATTTAAGATAACGGTAGGTAATAAAAACTCATCGGTCTTACCCGCTTCATAAGAAGCTGTAACAGCTTCAATAGCGTTAGCTGCTGTAGCCCCTTTGGCGTGTACCAATGTATCATAAGCCAGTTTTACCCTTTCCCAACGTTTGTCTCTGTCCATGGCATAATACCGGCCACTCACTGTTGCAATTTTTCCAGCAGAACCGCTTAGGAATTTTTCCATATCGGTGAGATAGCCCAAACCACTTTTGGGGTCAGTATCTCTTCCGTCTGTGAATGCATGGATATAGACTTGTGTCAAACCCTCAGATTTACACAGGTCACAAATAGCTTTTAAATGACTGGTATGAGCGTGTACCCCACCATCACTAACCAAGCCCAATAAATGTAAAGGTTTGTTGGCCGCTTTGGCTCCGCGGATGGCCGCTAAGATGACTGCATTACCCGCCAATTCGCCGGTGCGGATAGCCACATTAATGCGTTGCAATTCTTGATACACAATTCTTCCTGCTCCCAAATTCAAATGCCCCACTTCACTATTACCCATTTGACCATCGGGTAAGCCCACGTCTTCACCACAAGTAACCAAAGTAGTATTGGGATATTGACTGTATAAACTACTTACAAATTTGGGATGTGCTTGCTGTATAGCATCTGCACTGGCTATCTTGCCCAATCCCCAGCCATCCATGATGGCCAAAATCACTTTCTTGCTCATATGTTTTTGTTAAAATGCTGGTGTTGACCAACGTTATTTTCTGCTAACTTAGCTTTCCGGGTGTAAGTTATTAAACTTGGCATGTTTTTGGCGAACTCTTTATAAGAAATACTATATTATGCGTAAGATTCTTTTATTAATAGGCTTGTTGTTCAGCTTTGCAGGATTTACCCAGCAATCAGATACTGAAGCCGTGGTCAAGGCCTTTAAAACGGCCAATGCAGACGAAGTGGCACGTTATTTTGACGATTATATAGACCTCAAATTTCTAGACAAGGATGAGGTTAAAAATATGGGTCGCAATCAGGCCACAATTGCATTAAAGAACTTTTTTGATGAAAATGGCGTCAAGGGATTTGACAAGAGTTCAGATAGGGAAATTGGGAATACCCTCTATATTACTGGAAAACTCACCAGTAGCGGTAAAGCGTATAATGTTACGGTGATGCTCAAAGCCAAAGGGGGTAAACACCAGATTATTACCATGCGTATTAATTAATACCAACCATTTTTTTTGGAAAAATCATTAGATCCTTCCCCAATCAACAGGAAGCAAGTAGTTTTGTCCTATGCAGACTTATGATGAATTGTTGCAGAAACTAATTGTAGATGCTTTAGCAGAAGATATTGGTAATGGAGACCATTCTACCCTTGGTTGTATTGATAAAACTGCTAGGGGCAAAGCTATTTTGAAAATCAAACAAGATGGGACTCTTGCAGGGATGCATGTGGCAGAAACCATTTTTAAATGGGTGGAACCAGGGGCCGTATTTCTGCCAAAAATGAAGGATGGAGATAGTATGCAAGTTGGTGATATTGCTTTTGAAGTGGAAGCAGCAGTGCATACCATTTTATCCTGTGAAAGATTGGTCTTGAATTGTATGCAACGCATGAGTGGGATAGCAACCCTAACCAAAAAATATAGTTCAGTTTTAAAAGACTATTCCACTAAGATATTAGATACTAGGAAAACCACGCCTAATTTTAGATTGTTGGAAAAAGAAGCAGTAAGAATTGGGGGAGGTGTGAACCACCGCTACGCCCTTTATGATATGATCATGCTCAAAGACAATCATATTGATTATTGCGGAGGCATAGAAGCGGCTATTAATAAAAGCTATGACTATTCACAGTCATTGCCAATTCCCCTAAAAATTGAAGTAGAGACCAGGTCATTAGAAGACGTAGCCCTTGTTTGCAAAATAGCCAAGGGAAAGGTTTTCAGGATCATGTTAGATAATTTTACACCGGCCATGGTAGCCCATGCAGTAAAGCTGATTGATGGTGCTTTTGAAACAGAAGCTAGTGGAGGAATTAATTTAGAGAATATTCAATCCTATGCAGCAGCTGGAGTAGATTATATTAGTGTTGGTGCGTTAATACACCAGGCCCAAAGTTTGGATTTAAGTTTAAAAGCAGTTTTGATCAAATAAAGGAAGATGTCAAAGAAAAACAAACCCGATGTGCAAGGATTTGTCTATAGCACGGATCCCAATTTTAATTTTCAACCTGTAGAGGAAGCCGTTGAAACACTAGCAGCAGCCCAACAAAAATTGCGGATTCGTTTAGAAACCAAACATCGCGCGGGTAAGGCAGTAACACTGATTACCGGGTTTATTGGCAAGGAAGAAGACCTAGAAAAATTGGGTAAACAATTGAAAAATTTTTGTGGTACAGGTGGTTCGGCCAAAGATGCTGAAATAATTATCCAAGGCGATCAACGCCTGAAAGTATTGCCCTGGTTAATCAAGAACGGCTACACCCAATCCAAATAAATCAATAATCTATTTCAAGTTTTAATCGGTCTTTGAGTTCTTTGACCATGGGGAATTGTTCTGCAATCCGCTCAAATTTCTGACGGCTATTCATGCGTAAATGTGCGGGCACTTCTTCTTGTTCACCGGCTTCTACCAAGACCTGAAACATGATGCCTGGGTTAAAAAAAGCTTTTTGAATATGTTCAAGCAACATCATTTTTTCTTGCTCTACAAATTTTTGAGAGGTAAGTGATCCCACTAAAACGCTAAAATGGATCTCGTCTTCTATAGTGAGTTTGGCAATACGGAAAGTACCTGCAGATGAGTGTTTGAGCTGTTGCTCTAAAGTCTTGGTATATTCATTCCAACAAGCTTGCAATTTTTCCATATTCAGCACTTCTGCTTCTTTTACTTCTTCAATGGCATACTGGTCTCCATATTTTTCTCTTAATGCATCTAGTAGTCCTTTTTTACCGGAACCACTGGCTACTGGTGGAATTAATTTGGATGGTCCTGTTGGAATATTGGTTATGGGAGCAGTAGTTGGTTTGGGTGCTGCGATACTGGAATTACTAGCACTGTTTGCTACTGGGGCTACCGATGTATTTGTACTGGCAGGTACTGAAGCTTTTGTAGTTTCAACATATAATTTTGCATCCGTTCCAGCGCTTTTGCTAGGAGCTGGAGCTGAGGGTTGGGCTCCTCCCATTTGAATGGGTGGTACCGCTTTGGTATGAAAAGCTATGGGTTGATCAAGTCGTTTTTTTTTTACTAATTGCCCACTATCTACACTTAGCTCAATGGCTTGTTGTAAAAAGTTCAATTTGATCAGGGCCAGTTCAACGTGTAAACGTTTGTTTCTAGCCATTTTGTAATTGATCTCAGCCTCGTTTAAAATATTTAGTGCGCTTACTAAAAATGAAACACCAGCCCTTTGTGCTGTGGCAGTATATTTTTCTTGTAAACCTTCTACCACTTCTAATAAGGCAGCAGATTTTGGATCTTTGCAAACCAATAAGTTGCGTACAAATTCAGCAAAACCATTGAGTACTAAATCGCCTTCAAAGCCCTTTCTATTAATTTGGTCATACAACAACATGGCAGCAGAAAGATCTTGTTGCTGCATGGCTTCTAGGAGTTTGAAATAATAATCATCGTCCAAGATATTTAAGTGCTCTAGGGTATTTTGATAGGTAAGTATGCCATTGGTGAAACTGACAATCTTGTCAAGGATACTAAGTGAGTCACGCATACATCCCTCACTCTTTTGTGCAATCACTTGAAGTGCGGCTTTCTCAGCCTTTATTGATTCTTTGTCTACAATTTCTTGTAAGTGTTCTACCGTATCATTATTGGTGATGCGTTTAAAATCAAAGATTTGACACCTACTTAAAATAGTTGGGAGAATCTTGTGTTTTTCAGTAGTTGCCAAGATAAAAATGGCATAGGGTGGGGGTTCTTCCAATGTCTTTAAAAAGGCATTAAAGGCCGCTGCACTCAACATATGAACCTCGTCTACTATATACACTTTGTATTTTCCAGCCTGTGGTGCAAAACGTACCTGTTCTACCAGTGTTCTAATATCATCTACGGAGTTATTACTGGCTGCATCTAATTCATGAATATTCATGGAACTTCCAGCGTCAAATGAAACACAGCTATTGCAAGTATTACAAGCTTCTCCTTCTGGGGTTTGATTGGTACAGTTAATGGTTTTTGCTAAAATTCTAGCACAGGTTGTTTTACCAACGCCTCTTGGGCCACAAAACAAGAAAGCATGCGCCAACTGATTGTTTTTGATGGCATTCTTGAGGGTGGTGGTAATATGTAATTGACCCACAACTGTATTAAAGTTTTGGGGTCTATACTTTCTGGCTGATACTACAAAATTATCCATGGCTTTTTGAACTCGTTCAAAAGTAAGCATTCGCCCATTTTTTTACTGCTTATTTAGAAATTTTATGGTTAATCCAAAAAACCTTGCTATTTTCCTTTGCCCGCCAATAAGAACCCTTATTTATTTAAATCCCCCGAGATATGTCATTACATACCATTTTAGGAGCCGGAGGCATGATTGCCAATGAGTTGGTTCCCGTTTTATTGGCCAATAAAGAAAATATTAGAATTGTTGCTAGACATCCAAAACAACAAATGGGTCTTGATGCGGTGGCGGCGGACTTGGAAAATTATGAACAAACCCTTTTTGCCGTAAAAGGATCAACTGTTGTTTATTTATTGGTAGGGTTGGATTATGATACTAAGATTTGGGCGGATAAATGGCCCAAGATCATGACCAATGCCATCAATGCCTGTAAAGCAACAGGAGCCAAACTGATTTTTTTTGATAATGTTTATATGTATGGGAAAGTAGAAGGATATATGACAGAAGAAACGCCTTTTAAACCCTGTTCCAAAAAAGGGATGATTAGGGCTACTATTGCCAGACAATTATTAGCAGAAATGGCCAATGGTACTATTCAAGCACTGATTGCTAGGAGTGCAGATTTTTATGGGACCAAATCTATTAGAACTTCTTTTGCCAATACCATGGTCTTTTCCAATTTATCAAAAGGGAAGAAAGCTCAGTGGTTGTTAAATGCGCAAGTACCCCATGCATTTACCTATGTGCCGGATGCTGCAAAAGCCTTATATCTTTTGGCCAAAGACCCAAGTGCATTTGGACAAACCTGGCATTTGCCCACCCAATCAAATCCTTTAACAGGGGAAGCATTTGTAGCATTAGCTGCCCAAGCAATGCATCAACCCAATAGACTTACTGTTTTGTCAAAATTTATGATTCGTTTGGCTGGTTTATTTGTTAAGCCTATCAAAGAATCCTATGAAATGATGTATCAAAATGATGCCCCTTATCTATTTGATTCAAGTAAGTTTGAACAGCATTTTGGCGTACCACCCACCAGCTATGAAGCTGGAATAGTGGCCACTGCCAAGCATTATTTGTAATCCATTTCTGGGTGTCTTTCAAAAGGTCTGTTTCTATCAAACAAATAGCGGAAAGTAATCATTCGCCTACTTTGTTTTCCCCCAAGACTTTTGTAGATATTGACCATTTTGGGATTCCAGTCTCCTGCCCAACCCATTTCATATTGCAAGTACCAGCCCTTGCCTTGAATGAGTAAACCACATTCTTTGATTAAGAAACTATCAATCCCCAATGCCTGATATTTTGGAACAACTCCAAAAGCAAGACCAGTGAGTCTTTTATTTGTTCCCCTCCATTTCATCCAGAGTAATTGCAGTTTTTGCATCCAACCAAATTGACCATTAAAATGTTTGAAATATTGGTTCAGGTCTGGAATATTGATGAACATGGCAATGGGTTCTTCTTTAAAATATGCAAACCATACCATCCTGGGATCCATGATGGGTTTCATTTTTTTGAATAACTTAATCACCTGCTCTTCCGTTATCTCTTTTGCCTCTCCATGCTGTGCCCAGGCTGCATTATAAACAGTGGCAAAATCACGGGCATATTTTTCCAGCTGATTGAGGTCTGCGTGTCTGGCATCATAACCAGGTTTTGCTTTGAATTTGGCGTGTCTTTCAGTGAATCTTTCCGGTAAGGGATCATCCACATTCATATAATAATAATACTGGTTATAGTAATTCTGAAAGCCATAGTTTTCAAACAAAGCTTGGTAATAACTGGGATTAAAAGACATACCGTACATGGGTTCAGATTCAAATCCTTCTACCAATAAACCCCACCATTTGTCTCTATCCCCAAAATTGATAGGACCATCCATGGCTTCGGCACCCTTTTCTTGCAACCAAGTTTTTGCCACGTCAAATAATTGATTGGCTGCAGACTGATCATTGATGCAATCAAAAAAACCAATACCACCGGTTACAAAATCAGTTCCCTTATTAATGTATTTGTCATTGGTAAATGCTGCAATTCTTCCTATGGGTGCTCCAGCATCATTAAAAAGGATCCATCTTTTTGTTTCACCGTATTTATAATACTTGTTTTTTGATGGATCAAAAACCTCATTCACTTCATTGTCCAATGCCCTAATATAAACGGGATTGGAACGGTTCATCAAAACATTAACTTCTAGAAAGGTCTTTGCTAATGCTTTGTCTACTACTTCCTTCAAATGCATATCCAACTAATTTTTACAAATGTACTAGTAATGAAAAAATCATTTATGGGTAAATAATTTTTCAGACATTTTTTGGTCATGGCCATAAATGTCATTGCGAAAATTCAAAGTACCTGACTTGTCCACCCAGGCCGTAAAATAAACAATATAAACGGGTACTGATTTTTGTAGCGTAACCCATTTTTCTTTGGCCAAATGCATGGCGGAATCTATTTTTTGGCTATTCCAATTCATGTCATCGCGCAGCAGGTATTCAGCCATTTTCTTGGGTTCAGAAATGCGAATACATCCATGACTTAGACT
>CAMFKK010000091.1 GCA_945957225.1 uncultured Sphingobacteriia bacterium
GTTTTAGTGAATAGTGCTTGTGTTTGAGTGAAAAATTTAAGTGATTAAATGAATAGTTCTTCCCATTCTTCTTCCCATTCTTCACTCTTATCTCTTCACTCTTCACTAATTTATATTTTGTCCATTTCTGCAGCCGTAAATTCCATCAATGTTTTAATATGATTGGGAGATAGGTCAAATTTCAAACCCGCTGCTTTGTACAATTCCGGCAATGTTTTAGTACCACCCAAACTCAAAGCCTGAATATAATTTTCTAAAGCTTGTTGTGGATTGGTTTGGTACTGCATCCAAAGACCAATAGCACCTAATTGTGCAATGCCATATTCAATATAATAGAAGGGCACTTCAAACAAATGTAATTGACGCTGCCAAGCAATTGCACGATAATTTTCCAAGCCGGTAAAGTCAATACTCTTGGTAGAAAATTCTTGCAAAATAGACATCCAGGTATTGGTTCTTTCTTCCACACTATGTTGTGGATGCTCATATACCCAGTGTTGGAATTTATCAATGATGGCTATCCATGGGAAGATGGTAATGGTTCTTTCTAATTGGTGTTCTTTGGCGCGTTTCAAATCTTCCGCATGATCAAAAAATGCTTCCCAATGATTCATGCTAAATAATTCCATGGCCATACTAGCAACTTCTGCAATCTCCATGGGATATTCCTTGAAGGCACTGAGTTCTAGCTGATGTGATAAGAAGGAATGTATAGCGTGTCCGCCCTCATGCACCATGGTAGTTACATCGCTCATTTGACCAGCCGCATTCATAAAAATAAATGGTGCACCAGACTCTGTGAGCGGGCAATTATATCCCCCCGGGGCCTTGCCCTTTCTGCTTTCCAAATCAAAATGATTCAGTTGATGCATCTTGCGCAAACAGTTGGCAAAAAAAGGATTCATGGTTTCAAAACACTTCACTGATTTTTCATACAAATCCTTTCCATCAGTGAAAGGTTTCAGGGGTTGTACACCAGCTGGTTCTGCCTCTGTATCCCATGGACGCAATTCATCCAATCCCAATTTTGCTTTCTTGCGTGCATAGATTTTTTCTATCAGGGGAAGCACATGCAATTTCACCGCTTCGTGAAACTGATAACAGTCTTCCTTGCTATAATCAAAGCGACCAAGCTCTACAAATTTGTAGTCTCTATAATTGGCAAAGCCCGCATTCTTGGCTACCTGGTCTCTCTTGCCAATCAGGTTGCTATAGAGTTCATTCATAGCGTCCTTGTCTTGCAAACGACGCTCCTGAATTTTTCTGTACACTTCTTCTCTCAATTCCCGATCATGACTCTCTAAAAATTTACCAGCCTGTTGCAAAGTATATTCCTGTCCTCCCACTTCAATGGTCATTTTTCCTGCAATGGCTCCATACTGTTGTTGCAATACACTCAGTTCTGCTTGCAGGGGAATATTGGCTTCACGGAATAGGTCAATGCTTTTTTTCACGGAACGCAGGTAAGTAAAATACTTGTCCTGATCCAATTCCTGGGTAAAGGGAGAATTAATCAATTTCTTGTTTAGTTGGTCTGCATAGGGCTGCAATTTGGGTTGGATTTCCATGCAGAAATAGGTAAATGCTTCTTCCAATGCCGTATCAGTGGTATCACAGGTCATTTTAATCTGTCTCCAGCAAGCGTCTTCACTAACCACGGCTTCTACCTCACTCATGTCTCTCATCCACTGTTCTAGGTCTTCTCTGCTGTTCAAGGAACGTTCTGCTAGATTTTTGAAAAAAGGCTCCAACAATTCCCAGGTAGTTACTTTAAAATCTGCAGGAACAAAACTGCGTTCCAACTTCTGAATATCTGCACTTAATACCATATCATTTATTTAAAGGGCAAATTTAGTACAACAAGACCGTGCAGATGGCGCAAGAATGCTATTTTTACAAACTTTATAAAAATTAGTGTGCGTGGGGGATATCATCCATTTATTACCTGACAATATAGCCAACCAGATAGCAGCTGGTGAAGTAATTCAGCGACCAGCCAGTGCCGTAAAGGAACTCTTGGAAAATGCAGTAGACGCAGGGGCTACCCAAATCAAACTCTTGGTGAGTGACGCGGGTAAGGCCTTGGTTCAAGTGATAGATAATGGCAAGGGCATGAGCGCTGCTGATGCAAAAATGGCATTTGAAAGACATGCTACCAGTAAGATTCAAAATATAGACGACCTATTCCGGATTAAAACCATGGGTTTCCGTGGAGAGGCCTTGGCTTCTATTGCTGCGGTGGCTCAGGTAGAACTCAAAACCAAAAGGGCAGAAGACGAGTTGGCTAGTTTTGTAGAAATAGAAAATAGCCGCGTAGTCAAACAAGAAAGCTGTTCATTTCAAACAGGTACCAGCATTAGCATGAAGAACCTCTTCTTTAATGTACCTGCAAGAAGAAATTTTCTAAAAAGCAATGCAGCAGAAATGCGGCATATCATGGATGAATTTATTAGGGTGGCCATGGCCTTCCCCGATATTTTCTTTTCGCTAACCAGCAATGGTCAGGAAGTATTCCATTTAGAAGCAGGTTCTTTAAAACAACGGATTGTTCAAATCTTGGGGTCCTCTTACAATGCCAAATTGGTGAGCGTAAATGAGGAAACAGATTATATGAATATTTATGGTTTTGTGGGCAAGCCCGATACGGCACGCAAGACCAGGGGTGACCAGTATTTTTTTGTCAATAACCGATTTATCAAAAGTGCATATTTGAATCATGCTGTGAACACCGCTTTTGATGGTATGATTGCCAAAGATAGTTTCCCCAGTTATGTACTCTATATAGATTTGGATCCATCACAGGTAGACATTAATGTGCATCCTACCAAACAGGAGATCAAATTTGAAGATGAGAAAATTATTTATGCATTTGTTCAAGCTGCAGTAAAACATGCGTTAGCACAATTTAGTATTGCCCCTTCCTTGGATTTTACTTTGAACGCAGATATTCAAAATTTAGACGCGGTAAGCAAACCCTTTACCACTGATAAAAAAGACGCGGTTGCGGGTTCCAACTTATTTAAATCTTTTTCTCAAAAAAATCAGGCGCATTTTATTGAGTCATCGCACCAAGCTGGAACAGAATTAAAACACTGGAAAAGTTTTTATAGTGCAGGGGATGATCAAACAAAACCTAGCGATGGCAATACCCAGGACCCGGTGCAACAATTATTGCATACACCCAAGACCCGGTCTATTGAAGTGATTCCTGATTCTGTATTGTTGCAATTGCATAATACCTATATTATTGCATCTACCAATAGTGGCTTCATGCTAGTACACCAACAACTAGCGCATGAACGCGTCTTGTATGAACGCTATAGTCTAGCCGCACATGGGCAAAAAATGGCTACCCAACAAAGTCTGTTCCCAATTGCATTAGAACTTGCTCCTGCCGATGCTGCTTTGTTACAAGACCTGATGCCTGACTTATTGGCCATTGGATACCAACTAGAAAAAACCGATGACAACCAAATAGTGATTCAAGGCATCCCTGCTGATATTTTACCAGGCAATGAAAAAAATGCCATTGAATTATTGATTGAGCAATTCAAACATTTTAGTGCAGAAGTAAAGTTTAGCAAACGAGAAAAACTGGTACGCTGCATGTCTAGACAACAAGCCATTAAAGCGGGTCAGGCTTTGACTCAAAAAGAAATGATGGTCTTGATTGAAGACTTGTTTGGATGCAGTAGTCCCAATATAACACCAACGGGAAGTCCCACTTATTTGGAATTTAAGGAAGACTATTTAGACCGAATGTTTGGCCGATAATTATTGATTGGCCATCACATGATTTAAAAACTGTTCTACACTTCTGCGAATAGTACCAACATTACCTGTATGATTGCTCACTAGTACAGAGAATAGCAAGGTCTTGCCCTTTTGTGTAATCAGGTATCCACTGAGTGCTACGTTATTACTAAGCGTTCCTGTTTTAGCATAGATTTTTCCCGGACTATTTTTATAATAACTACCAAGTGTTCCATTGCCACCTGATGCAAAAATATTGGTCAGTCTATTCCATGCAAATTCATTGCGCAATTTGTCCAACACCGTGATCAAATCTTCCGGCGTAAAAAGGTTATACCTACTCAGTCCGCTTCCATCTACCCATTTTGGTTTTTGTGGCAGGTCTTTGAAATTGGTCTTTAAAATAGTGTCAATGAGTTTGGCCGTATTCATCTCTGCTAGTATTTCATTACCCGCCATTAACAAACACTGTTCTGCAAAAAAGTTATCGGATCTATGCATCATGATCTTTAACATAGAGTCAATAGGTTGAGAATAGATCTTCACCACATCGGGCCACCTATCTACTTTAAAATCAACTGGGGTGACCACTGTTTTTAAAGTATCGCGAAGCAATTGGGGCAAGATGTCTTTGTCATCCGTATAGAACGGAATATCATCTCCCGCAAAAGCGGTTTTAGCAGGAATGGCAGAAAACTGATTAGCGCCAATGGTTCTACGAATGGTATAATTAGCCCCGTTAATAGTTGGGTCTATATTTAGTAATTGCTGAAAATAAGCAGGTGTAGCTATTGGCTTTGCCGATTTTTTAAATTGGACAAGATTGCCGTAAATAGGCATCATGCTGCGCTGGGCCATATAGTCAGATTCATAATCGTCCCAAGACCAACCCATACCCCAGCCCTTGGCCTTCCAGTTCTGGTGGGTGAGTAAAATAGTCTTTTGCTTTTTTAGAAAATCATATACGGGTTGATTGGGAAAATCTGGGTGTAGAAAACTGGGGTCACCTGTTGCTTCAATCTCAACTGTACCATTGCCCTTGTCTACATATCTAAGTCCCACCAAACTATCGCCCAAGTATTTCATGGCCACATAACAACTCAGGATCTTGGTATTGCTGGCGGGAATAAAATATTTGTCTGATTGGTGTTGATAGAGATAGGTCTTGGCGCTTGGATCATACACAGCAATGCCCACATGCGCACCAGCCAAATCATTGCTTTGCAACAAGCTATCCATGGGGATCATGGTTTTCACCGTGCTAGAGGACTGAGTGGGTTTTGCAGTTTTGCAAGAAAATAGGAATAGTGCCGCTATACCCATGCCAATGCCAGACAGAATTTTCATACGTTTGATTTCTGACTCGAATCTAGTTAAAAAGATGGGAAAACTAACTACGTTCTACGGCGCGGAACCAACGCTCTGGGATTTCATTGTTTGATGCAATGATATAATCAAAATGACTGCAAGCCACATACTTGCCATCATGTAATTGCATCCACCACCTGCCCGTACGTTTGCTTTGCAAGAAAGTAGTTTCCACTTCTGCAAAAGCCATGGTGAATTCATTGAACTCAGACTTATTGTCTAAGGATGCTTCTTCCTTACCCTTGTGAATTCCATCCATTAGGTACCAAAGCATGTGGGAGATTTGTTTGGCAGTAAGTGCGTGCTCGTCTTGCTCTGCTATATATCCATAGATGCCAATACTATCACAGTTATTACTCATACCTGCATATTGCATGAGGGTACAAGCTTCCTCACCGTTAAACCCATTTGGTGTTAGTCTATTGGCTGGTGCGTGTGCGTGTTGTATAGCAGCAATATCAAAACTGAATAATTCACTATTTCTAATGGCAGGTTCCATTTCTTCAATACGCTCTTTAACCTTACCCACCCTATAACAATCAAAACCCAATTTGTCAATGGTTTCCAACATATCTGGGTGCATAAAATAACTCTGGAAACCTATATGGCTATAGTGTTTCAAGTAATTGGGCATGCCAGTTAGCATTTCTACTAGAAAATTATCCGCAGGCAAAACCGAATCCATGTCCAAATCAATTCTGGCGTCTACACAGGCCACATCAATGATGCGCTCCTTGCTACCATAAGCTTGGTATTGTGCAGTGGTAATATCATGAGAACCGCCTAGGATCACTACTTTCTTTTTCTGATCCATGAGCTCCGCCACAACTGTTCTTAAAGCTGCATAAGTATCTTCTAAGGTTGCACCAGATTTTACGTTGCCAATATCGGCTACGTTTACCTGGGTATGCCAATGAAACAATTTGTAATATTCTGCCCTGATGGCATCAGGTGCATTGGTACTGGTTAAACCCACTCCTGCTCCGCGCATTTCTCCGCATCCCACAATCACAAAATCTGCCTGAGAAATATCTGGAAATTCATCTTCAAAAACAGCAATATGTTTTCCAAGTTGGGAGTCCTTGAACCCCTCGTCATTGGAAATCATGGCAATATTAATGGGATCAAGAAAATCTATGATGGATTCTGTTTGGAGCGACATAATGACTATTTCAAACTCATCAAACGCTCAGAATAGGCCTTTATTGTATCTGGCCCCGCCCCTAGTCAGTGTATTTATACCCAACTCCCCTTACAGAATGAAAATGCTTAGGGTTGCGGCTATCCTGTTCAAAATATTTTCGGTAGTTCAGGATAAAATTATCAATGGTCCTGGTGGTAGGATACACATTATAACCCCAGACTACTTGCAGAATTTTTTCTCTGGTTACTACCTCTCCCTTATTTTCTATGAGCAGCTTGAGCAGCATCACTTCTTTCTTGCTTAACTCAATGGTTTGCTGGTTAAAAGTAGTAGCCGTTTGGGCTTTGAAATCAATATTGTTTTGACCAAAAACATAATGGTCTCCCAAGCTTTCTTTGACCTGTATTTTTTGATTTTTCTCTATCAGCTTTGACACACGCAACAAGAGTTCTTCCAAATTAAAAGGCTTTGTCAAATAATCATCCGCCCCTTTTTTTAAACCCAAGACCCTATCGGCACTGCTATTTTTGGCGCTCAGAATTAACACCGGCACTTCATTGGCATTGACCCTAATGGTTTCCAGCACGCTAATGCCGTCTACTTCCGGCATCATAATATCCATGATAATCAAATCAAAATACTCATTCCCAATGGCTTTCAGGGCTTCATTCCCGTCAAAAGCAGAAGTAACGGTATAACCTTCCATCTCCAGATTTAACTTGAGGGCTTCGTGCAGGTTTTCCTCGTCTTCTGCCAACAGGATATTGGCTTTTGATTCGTTACTCATGGGTGCTTAGACGTTTTTGAATGAGACCGTAAAAATACAGCCCTGTGGCTGATTGTCTGTCACAGAAATGTAGGCATTATGGCTATCGGCAATTTTTTTACAGAGATAGAGTCCCAATCCTGTTCCCTTGGCCTTACGGGTATTCTCATTCCCAATTCTATAAAACTTATTAAAGATCCGTTGTTTTTCAGCGTCTTCCACCCCTTTTCCAAGATCGGCCACTGCAAACTGAATGGCTTGAGCACTGGCTATCAAACTCACTTTAATGGGCTGGTCCTTGGGAGAATATTTGAGGGCGTTTTCAATGAGGTTATTGATCAGCATTTGCAATAAGAGCGTTTCACCATGCAAAAACACAGAAGCCTGAATGGCTTCATCTATAATTCTTTGGGGATAGCGGGTTTTAAAATTATCAATACAGCCCTCTACCAAATCGCTCAAATGTATTTCCTGTTTGTTCTGTGTGTGCACGCCTGCGTCTAATTGTGCAGCAAACAAAATATTGTTACAAAGGGTATTTAGCCTATTGGCTTCTTGCAAGGTATTGGCAATAAGTTTTTGACGCTTATCCTCATCCAACTGCCTTTTCTGTAAGGTTTCTAAATTCAGTTGTGCTACCGCGATGGGCGTTTTTAATTCATGCGTCACAGCCATCATAAAATTCTGTTGTTGTTGCGCACCCCTGATCTGTCTTCTAGTTGCCCTAAACACAAATACTGCTCCTACTAAAATCAGGACCAGAAATGTGCTTCCTTCACCTATGTATTGGAACGTTTTTCGCTTAGAACCTGCTTCAATAGCTGCAGCATTTGATGCATAGTTGGGATGGTCTTTTTTGAGTTCACTCAAGCGAATACTGGTAATGAGTTGGTTCTGTTTTTCCAGTGCAATAAACCACCAGAACAATGCAGCCACCATATAGGAAAGCAGGAACCAATACAC
>CAMFKK010000092.1 GCA_945957225.1 uncultured Sphingobacteriia bacterium
GCTACAGACCAGTATTATCCCGTACTCTGGGAAGGAATTACTAGGGCTCCTATTGATACAGCTGACCACAAACATTTAAATACCGTATTGGCTGACAAGGCTATTCATTATCTGCAACAACAAAAAAAAGCGGCACCTGGAAAACCATTTTTTTTATACATAGCTCCTGGCACGGTTCATTCACCCATGCAAGTAGACAAAGAGTGGATTGACAAATACAAGGGTAAGTTTGATATGGGTTGGGATCAGTATAGAGAAACTGTTTTGGCCAAACAAAAACAGTTAGGTGTTGTTCCCGAATATGTGGCACTACCCAAAAGAAATGACAGGATCCCTGCTTGGTCAAGTTTAAGCAAGGAGGAACAACAAATCTATGCAAGGGCTATGGAAGCGCACGCAGGGTTTCTGTCACAAGCAGATGCAGAAATGGGTAGGGTGATTCAATACATTCAATCTATTGGTCAATTAGACAATACCATTGTATTAGTGATTGTAGGTGACAATGGAGCTACCAAGTATACGGCAGATATTCCGGGGGTACCTGAAGGCATGGAAAAAGCATCAAGGGCAGAAAAGATTCAAGCAGCCTATAAAAATATTGACAAGATTGGACGTATAGATTTTAAAGGAGACATCCCCCTAGGGTGGACCCAGGCCAGCAATGCCCCTTTTAAACAATGGAAGGGAGATGCTAACTCAGAGGGGGGAACCCATAATCCCTTGATTGTTTACGCCCCAAAATACATACAGGAAAAGGGAGGCATTAGAACCCAATACACACATTTGGTAGATATCTGGCCAACATTGTTAGAACTCACTAAGGCCAAGGTTCCAGCTAAAATAAATGGCTATACCCAAGCGCCAATTGAAGGAACCAGTTTTGCCTATTCCTTAAACAACGAAAAAGCCAAGAGCCAACATCGAGTTCAATATTTTGAAACTGGAGCTTCAAGGGCTATTTATGTAGATGGTTGGAAGGCGGCAGCTTATCATCCATCAGGTACTTCCTATAAAACAGATGTTTGGGAACTATTTAATATGGAAAATGATTTTAATGCAATGCATGATTTGTCTAAAAAATATCCGGAAAAATTAAAGGCCCTAAGGGCGATTTTTGAAATTGAAGCCAAGAAAAACCATGTATACCCTTTACATGATTCTTGGTTTCCCGCAGACCCTTATTTGCAGATCAGTGATAGTAGGGCCAAGGAAGCAAATCAATAATACAATTACTAATACTGTTTAAGCTACTAATTATTTTAACTGATAAACCCTGACCCAGTCTACTTCATATTTATTGTTGTAAACTGATTGATTAGGGTTTCCGCCATTCTTACCCCCCAAGGCCAAATTAATCAGCATGTAATGGGGTTGTTTGAATGGCTCAAAACCACTACCATCTTTGTTTTGCAAAGCAGAGAGTGGTACTTTATTCAAGAGCTGGTTATCACAGTATAGGGCAATTTGTTTTTCTGTCCAATCCATGCGCCATACATGAAATTTTGAAGCCCAAGCTTGTCCACCCAATGAATCAGTAGAAAAGGTTTTGCTATACCATTCTGGTTTCCCGTCTTTTCCACCAAATGCAATATTGGCCAAAAGCATACCACTATAATATTCCATGATGTCTATTTCTCCATTATAGGGCCAAGGTTGTCCAACACCTAGTGTCCACCATGCAGGCCATAAACCAGCGTCTATATTTACTTTGGCGCGCAATTCAAAACGGCCATATTGCCAAGACTGTTTGTTCTTGGAAACAAGACTAGCAGAACTATAACGGATGGTTCTACGCTGTTTGTTCCACTCGCGTGAATTTTCATCAAACATGGGGTTGTCTCTTTCTTCCTTTCTGATTTCTATGACCAATAAACCGTCTTCACAATAAGCGTTTTCTGGTTGATACCATTGAAGCTCTTGGTTGCGGACAAAGCCATACTCATAACCCCAATTGCTGCTGTCAGGTCTACCATCTTTATTAAACTCATCGGACCAAACCAATTGGTAACCGTCATTGCCTTCTTTACTTGCATAGCTAAGTGCGGCAGGATCTCCTAATAAAAATTCAAGTGGCAAATGCACTCTTTTTGCCCATGCAATTTCAGAATGTTCCTCACCTGGGAAAACTTTTGACAAAAAATTACTTGGGCCATAACCCTTGGCTAAAATAATCTCATCCGCTTTTTTTTGCAAGGCTGGATACATACTGTCTAAAGTAGCCGTACCGTGATCAAAATATAATTGGTGGGTTTTAGGATCAGGTAAATTTGTTTTTAAATAATTGAAAAAAGCATTCGGGATGGGGTTGTTGTTCATAGAAAAATTTCCAGGCCAATGTGTAGACAAACAAGCTGCTCCCCCAAATACTAGCGGGTACTCGCAAATGGCATACATCGAAATTAAACCACCCATACTACTACCTGCAATAAACGTATTTTGCCTGTCTTTCTTTGTAGCGTAATGCTTGTCTACAAAGGGCTTTAGTTCTGTTACCAAAAATTTTAGGTAATTGTCAGAAACGGGTTGAAAGACTTCTTTTGTTCTTCCTGCATTTTGTAACTCTTTGACAACAACATTTTGCTGCTCCTTTGTTAAGCTTTGATAGGGCTTCTGAGGAAAATAGTCAGAATGTCTAGTAGGACCACCATTCCAAACACCTACTACTATAAAGTCTTTTACGCTTCCATGCTTCATGAGTTTAGCAGCCGCATCATCTACATCCCAAGCTTTTTTGTTCCAAGTGGTGCTACTATCAAAAAGCATTTGCCCGTCATGCATATACAAAACGGCGTAGGTTTTTTTGGCAGAATAGCCTTCTGGCAACCATATATCAACATTGCGGGCTGTAACAAACTTTGAGGGAAAGCTATCTATCCTATATAAGTTTCCAGATGCAGTCTGGGGCAATTGTGCTACAGCAGCAAACACAGTGAATACTGCAATGAATAAACATAGAATTTTAAAACGCATGGGGCTTACTTTACAATCAAGTTGTAAATGTAACGAAACTATTTACCCAATATTTTCTGATAACGCTGTAAAGCCTCTAAAAAATAATAATCAGCATAGATTAATGGTACGTCAATTTCTACACCATGGGCAATACTTCCTACACTATGTTTGAGTAAGAAATTGGCATCGGAACCTTCGGTAGCCCTATAGGCTGGACTAGCCAATGATTCTAGAATAGCAATAGCTTGAGCCTGATACCATTTAGATTTAGCACCGGCATAATTAGCCAATTCAAATAAGGCAGAAGCCGTAATGGCTGCCGCTGATGCGTCTCTATAAGGTTGTGGGTGTTGAAAGGCGTGTGAATTTTTACCTGGATGATAGGCCGTATCGCCCATATTAAAATCCCAGTATGGCACTTTATCCTTGGGTAAGCTGTTAGCGTTCAGGTACCAATCGGCCATACCCATGGCCGTTTTTAAATATTTGGGGTCTTTGGTTTCTCTATAGACCATGGTAAACCCATAAATGCCCCAGGCTTGGCCCCTAGACCAAGTAGAATTATCGGCATAGCCCTGTGCTGTTTCCCTGCCCACCATTTTTCCCGTTAGGGTATCATAACAAACTACATGATAAGAACTATAATCATCCCTGATTTGGTATTTCATGGTAGTTTCAGCGTGTTTAATAGCAATCTCTTTGTATATAGGATCCCCAGTTTGTTTACTAGCAAAAAACAATAATTCAAGGTTCATCATATTGTCTATGATCACAGGAAAATCATAGGTTTTATTCCCATGCCAAGAAACAAATTTGTTCCAAGACTTAATACTACCAGCAGTTTTATTAAATCTGGTGCAAAGGGATTTGGCTGATTGAATTAGAATATCACGGTAGGCTTTATTGCCTGTAAGGCGATAGGCATTACCATAACTGCAATACATCATGAATCCTAGGTCATGGTGTTGGGTAAAGTATTGCAAAGGCTCTAAGCGATTAGTCCACTCAATAGCCTTATTTTCCAATGCCTTGTCATGCAGTGATTCAGCTGCCAACCACAAACTACCGGGAAAGAATCCTGTGGTCCAATCGTATAAATTGGTTGCGTGCATCTTGCCTTTAGCGTCTATTGTTTTTGGGAAAATGTTTGGGCTTTTGTCTGCATCTACCAACATATTTTTCAATTGCACAGAAGCAAATCTAAAATTTTCCTTTACAAATGTTTTCCCATCTGTCAAGGGTAGGAAGGAGCAGAATGCCATACAGCAGATGACAACAATGAAACTTTTCATGATGCTGAATTTAATAATTTTTATCTTTTAGAGATATTGATCACATATTTACCTGTGCCAATTATTTGTTTGGCAGTTAAACTCAATCTATACACTTCTTTACCCCATACAGCAGATAGTCTGGGATCTGTCTGTGCTACAATGTCTACCGATGGTTGAAATTGGTTCTTGTCATAAACCAAGGCTATTTTTTTCCCATTTTTCTCAATCAGCACTTCACCTGGTTGACTAATATCAGGCATCCCCCATGTCATAAAATTGAGTTGATTGGGAGCATCCGCTTTTTGCAATTGAAATTGGTCAGTTATAGTCAATCCCTTTGTTGCAGAGAGTTGATAATTTCTTAGCCATTTCTCCACCAAAACATCTTTGTGATAAGCCGTTGCCATATCTAAGGAGAAAGTATTTTTTACAGAATCAAATTGCACATTTCTAGCCCTATATTGTCCCCCAAATGACTGCGGTTTACCATTGATCATGGGCAAGTTGTGATAATTACTTTGCATGGTCCAGATAGTATACCTTTCACTACTAAATGTTTGTCTGGTATACGTTCCCACACCAACATCAATGATCATAGGAAGTTTGTCTACATATAAAGAAAAGGTTCCAACGTCATTGTGGTTATGACTTTCCGCATTGTATCCAGCTTTGGCAGCAAAAAACAAACCTGCTCCATTATTCATATAACAGAATTGGGTTTGAGGATACCAAGAATATTTTGCTTCTACAACCGATGCTGTTACCATTGCTAAGTCACTAGCATTGCTAAGGTTTTCAAAAGTCCTGAACAGGTCGCGGCCTTCACTCATTTCTGGCTCTTTTATTTTTGCAGCTAAATACGCAGCAAAATGTTGCATATCTGAACTATTAACCGCTTTGCCATATCTATAAATTAATCCTGGATTACCACCCCCTTTTGCAGAAGCATCTGCAAAATTGACCACCCATCCATCCCCTACATAACTACGGGCTATATATTCACCCATATTCTTGATAATGGGTTGGTTAAAAATAGAAACCTTTGAACCAGATGCATTACTAAGTAATTGCAAGTAATCATACATTTTCCCTGCTGCATGACCCCAATAAGATGGCCCTTCTTCACAAGCACCATCGGCATGATTATAATTGATGAACTTGTCTACAGAGACCATGCTTTTATACACTGCCGCAGCCTGTTTGTCTTTATCGGTTTCCAATAATAAAAAACAAGTAAGTACATTAAAATTGCACCAAGGATTCCAGTTGTTGACCATGGTAGTTGGTTTGGCATTTACAGCCTGCCACCAATAATCATCTCTAGCCATATAAGGATCTAAGATTCTGTCCTGTAAATTCTTTCGTAACTTTTTAGCAATGATTGGATTTTTCTTATCCATCTCTTCTTTTAACAAAAAGTAAGTCCAAGAAAAAAACGAGCCTAAATCACCAGCGGTTAGGTCAATGATTTGTTCCGTAAAATCGGGTAAAGACCTAGTAGATTTTTGAGCAGCCATATGGGCTGATAAAACCCAGGAAGACATTTCACAAGCTTGCCAAACACCATTGACAATCTGATTCATAAACCTACCCTTTCCTTCTGAAAGCTCCGCTAATATCAAAGCACTTAAAGCATTCACATTTTAGGTAAATGGCTTTTCCATGGCTACCCTACTACCCGTCCATTCATATTCCAAGTAATCGGTTGCTTTTACTACTTTCCATTCATAGCTTAGTTGCTTTTCACCAGCAGCTATTAATTGAGCTTTGTATTTGCCTGATAATTGATTCCATGCAGCACGATTGTTATAAGCAGGAATCTTATTCCATTGCGACACGGGCAACAACAAATTTTTCAATTCTTGAACCGTAGTTGTTTTCTGCAAAAGGTCTCTGTATTCGTGTGCACTAACTTGTAAACAAGAAATTAGGACCAACGCTATTAACAAAGATTTCAACTTAGCGATCATCTTGAATTATTTTAACTGATAGTATTTAACATAGTCCACTTTCATGATGGTACTTGTTGATTTTTTTGTGCCATAGCCTCCCGCAGGAATGGGGCCAGCCCATGAACCAGCAGCATAATTTTTTACTTCAGAACTCAGGATCATAAATTCTGCTTTTTGAGAAACTGTTGCAGAAAAATCCCAAGTCTTGACCCCATCTACATAGAACCTATAATAGTTGGGAGTCCATTCTAAAGTATACAAATGATAATTACCAGAATTGGCTCCTATATCACCTGTTTTAATTCCTGCTGTTTTATGGTATGTGTCATAACCATCCCAATGAAGGTTCTGGTGTACCCTTCCATCGTTACTCAAGGTTTCTACTACGTCAATTTCCATACCTGCAAGTTGTGGATTACCAATGGGATTTCCCATGGTTGCACTCTGAAGCCAGAATGCTGACCAAGAGCCATACTGATTACTAAAGGCAATTCTTGCTTCAAATTTTCCATACTTGTATTCCTTTTTAGTAGCAACCATTCCTGTATGGTGGGTCACTTTTCCTGCTATTGTATCAGAATACACTTTGATGAGTAAATTCCCTTGACCATCTGTACTTACTGTTGTGGTATCATTAAAACCATCATGTCTAATTCCAGGTATGCGATGGAACCATTCAACTGGATCCATTTGTGTACCATTAAAATCGTCTTGCCAAGCAAGGGTATACTGAGGTTCAACTACTATGGGTGGCGTTACTGGGCTAACAGGAGCCTCATTTTTCTTACAAGAAAAAAATAATATAGCAGCAATAAGAAAAGACAACATTTTATTCATCTGAAAACTTTATCAAAATATACAAAACTGACACTACTATAAAGGGAGTGTTGCAAAAATTACAACACTCCACTTTTGAACTGTTACTCCTGCTATTATGAAAACTAGTTAGGCCAACCTGGATTTTGTTTCAGGTTTGGATTTCTTTCAATTTCTACCTGTGGAATTGCCCAAGCATTAAGGTAATCTCCACCATAAGTATAGGTATTGACATTAGCTCCCCAAACTTGTTTAGATCCATTACCTGCTTGAAAAACAGTGTTCTTCCAGGTATTCCATCTTAATTCGTCAAAATAATTAATGCCTTCATTAGGGAACTCTACCCTACGTTCATCACGAACCCTATTTCTTAAATTAGCTTGACTAGAAACATAAGTTCCTTTAGTTGGATCAGTTTGCTGTAGTGCTGGCATACCTGCTCTTGCACGAACTTCATTCACTTTTAAAATGGCTTCAGGAAGATTATTCAATTCAACCAAAGCTTCTGCCCACATTAATAGTACATCTGCATAACGAATCAGAGGTAGGTCAATAGGACCATAAGCCCTATTAAGGGTTTCTGCGTTTCCTTCTGCTACAAACTTGCGATGTAGGTAATAAAAGAAAGTCTGAGTATCCGTTTGTAAATCAAATGTGGGTGAATTAATAGTTCTATAAGGAAATCTGCTGGTAACAGTTTGGTTACCGGCTCCTAAAACACCATTATAGTTGCCATAAGGTGTGATCACATTGGCGGCTAATCTTGAATCCCTGCCTGTCCAAGCTTTGCTAATTCTAGCCTCGTTTCCAACAGCTAAATACTTAGTCATATCAGCCCCACGTGCTGCTGCGGCTGTTCTTTCTGTAGCAGTCAGGCCATCACGCAAAAAATACACTTGTCTAGCAACTGGCGTCATGGCATTAAAACCTGGAATAATGGCTGTCTCTTATACACATCTCCGAGCCCA
This sequence comes from uncultured Sphingobacteriia bacterium, assembly GCA_945957225.1. Lineage (GTDB taxonomy): Bacteria > Bacteroidota > Bacteroidia > Chitinophagales > Chitinophagaceae > Sediminibacterium. Next base: position 7,963 of record CAMFKK010000092.1, read on the forward strand.
CGAGACCGGAGCCTATC
>CAMFKK010000093.1 GCA_945957225.1 uncultured Sphingobacteriia bacterium
TTTAGGTAGCATATACCCATATTGGTCATGATGTCTGGATTGGTCAAATCTATGGCAGCAGCTTGTTTCAGCTTCTCAATACCATATAAAGGATCACCTACAGTAGATCCACCCAATGAATTGGCCATACCAATAGCATTCAAGATAGCAGCACTTGGCTTACCCTTGTTTTTACCCTTGGTTTCAGTAGTAGTAGTAATGGCTTGCTCAAATTTTTGTTTGGCAGCATTAATATTATTTGACTCCAAGATATCCATGGTACCCTGACCTACCCAAATTAAGGGGTCATTCACACCGTCTTGTAAAGCTTTTTGATAAATGGCCCTTGCGGCTGCAACACCATCAGCAGACAATACTTCACGGTTCTTGGCAACATTTGCAATACCCAACCAGTATATCGCCTGGGGATCCTTGGGATTGGCATCATAGGCTTTCTGAAGAACATCTTTTGCACTTTTGTTCTTGTAAACGGCCTGTAACATTTTGATGCCATCTGGTATAGATTGTGCCATAGCGCACTGCACCATTACCAAAGCTGTTAACATCAGCGATACGGTCTTCTTCATTTGTCTTTTTTTTATCATTGTTCTGTTAATCTGACTCTTTTATTTTACCGGAACGTTTGTTGAAATTCATTTTTGCAGGAACCAATAAGGCTCTTTTAAAAATCAACTGTCCCCTTTCTAAACTCAAAAAATTCATAAATCCGGTACCCAATCCTGCAGCGTTCTCCTTGACTATATAGTACAAGGGTCTGGGCAAAGGATATTGCGCGTAGGCGATGGTTGCTTGAGAGGGTTTTGCAAAAAATCCTTTCTCTACACACCTCACACATTCTACCAAGGCCAACCGAATAGATTTTAGTTGTTCCTGTTGTTTGGGATCATGACTATCTCCCACCCAACTCAGTCCAACAAAACCAACCACGTTTTCATTTTTTGAAACAATATCAATCACGTCAGCACTGTTTTTAGAAGCCACTACATTGGCTCCAAAAGAAGCTCCTTTTAAAATGCTGTCTTGCAAGAAGCGAACAGTACTAGTAGCATTTTTGCCATCCATTACTGCAATCCTTTTGCTTTTTCCGCTTAAGATATCTTTCAAATCGGCAATGCTAAACACGCTGTCTTTAGAAGCTTGGTTAACTATTACAGCTACCGCGTCATAAGCCAAAATGGCGTACTGCGGCTGAAAACTCAATTTTGATTCAAAGAACGCTGTTTCATTTTTGGTTAGCCCTCTGGCTATCAAAATCATCCTAGTGCTATCATTCTGTAAATCCTTCAAGCACTCCACTTCCGGTTTATAGGAAGCTATAATCTTGGTATCCGGAAAAGAAGAATGATGCACTTTAATCTGTTCTTCAATTACCGGTTTAAAGCTCTCATCCACACTAATCCGAATAGTACCCTTATTGGGTGTATCCCGATCATCCACCTGATTTGTTTTTGATTTGCAAGCACCCAATAGGGCGATGGCAAGCAACATGATCAAGGTTTTCCTGTACTGCTTCATATCAATAATCCCGCTTTACACCTCTATACAACCTGAATCCACCATATAATAGACAGATTCCACCAAACATATACCTGAACCCAAGATCCGCTTCTATGATTTGCTGAATTTTAAACTGTTCAGCAAAAAACAAAACAACAGCCATTCCAAGGATTAAGATTGCCATGGTTAGGTCGTAAGTCATGCGCATCAAAGTATAACTTTTCTGCTGTTTTTCTCTGAAACGGTCTTCCATTTAACAATCTTTTGAAACAGGGTGGGCAATTTAGTTAATAATTTGAATGAGAAAAGCAAAAATGCCAATCAATTCAAAACAAAATCCTTTGTTTAAGTATAGATGCAAGAATTAAACGATTCCATAAGCACGCAAACGATTGAAACCTAATGGTTGTTAGTATAAATAAGTCATATTGTTTTTATTTAAACTTTGTTTTCTCTAAAACCAGTCTCAAAATTGCATCCACTATCTTTGAATGCAATTTTAAGGTATTTTTAATAATTAGCAATATGAAAATTCTAATGGTTTGTTTGGGTAATATTTGTAGAAGCCCCTTGGCCGAGGGCATCCTCCAGGCCAAGGCCCAAGCAGCTGGTTTGGACTGGCAGGTAGATAGTGCGGGCACTGGCGGATACCATAATGGAGAAGCCCCACACAAACTCTCTCAAAAAGTAGCCAAACTCAATGGCATTGACATTGCTGGTCAAAAAGGCAGACAATATATTGCTGCAGACATGGACCGCTTTGATAGGATCTATACCATGGATAGGGATAATTACCAAGAAGTAAAACGCATTAGTGGACGCTTATTCAAACCAGCAAAAACAGACCTGATTTTAAATAGTATCTATCCCGGTGAAAACCGCTCTGTACCTGATCCCTGGTATGGAACCGAGCCTGGTTATCATGAAGTTTTTGAACTCTTGTCCAATGCCTGTGACCGCATTATTGCAGACTATCTGCAAGCCAACAATTACAGCCAATAGGCAAAGCAAGTTCCCTTACTTATCTTTGCGGCCATTGAAGCAATTATGAGCAAACCAAGTTTACCACAAGGCACCAGAGATTTTAGCGCATCCACGGTACGCAAGCGTCATTATATTTTCCAAACCATCCGCAACATATTTGAGTTGTACGGATTCCAACCACTGGAAACCCCGGCCATGGAAAATCTGGATACCCTCATGGGTAAATATGGAGAAGAGGGAGACAAACTCATTTTCAAGATCCTGAACAATGGCTTGGACAATCCAGCCAAATTGGACCAAATACAACAAGACTTTCAAAAAGTATTGGAAGGAAAAAATACCAAGGGCATAACCGAGCGTGCATTGCGATATGATTTAACCATTCCATTTGCTAGGTATGTGGCTATGAATCATGGACAATTAACCATGCCTTTTAAACGCTATCAGATTCAACCCGTTTGGCGGGCCGATAGACCTCAAAAGGGCCGCTACCGCGAGTTCTATCAGTGTGATGCAGACGTGGTGGGTTCCTATTCTTTGCTCAATGAAGTAGAACTGGCCAGCATTTATGCTACCGTGTTTCAACAACTAGGCGTAGCAGTGACCATTAAAATCAATAGCAGAAAAATTTTGGCAGCACTGGCAGAAATCTGTGGCGGGGCCGATAAGATGGTAGACATTACCGTGGCTATTGATAAGCTTGACAAGATTGGTTTGGAGAAAGTAAAAGAAGAATTAGCTGGTCGCGGATTAACGGAAATGCAGATTCAAACCATTGAACAATACCTGTCTATTGAAGGAGACAATGCCACCAAAATTTCCGCATTAAAAGCCCTGCTGGGCGATAATCAAACTGGGAACAAAGGCATTGCAGAATTAGAGTGGCTCTTAAGTTATCACGCAGGTTCTGAAACGGGCAAATCCTTGCAAGCCGATTTTACTTTGGCCCGCGGATTAAACTATTATACCGGAATTATTTTTGAAGTAAAAGCCAATGACGCGCAAATGGGCAGTATAGGTGGCGGTGGCCGATACGATGACCTCACCAGCACATTTGATGTTCCCAATATTCCAGGTGTAGGCATCTCTTTTGGGGTAGATAGAATTTATGACGTGATGGAAGAATTACAACTCTTTCCTTCAGAAGTACAAACAGGCACCAAGGTCTTGTTTTTTAACCTGGGCGATGCAGAAAGCAAAGCAGCATTTCAACTCATGCAACAACTGCGTGCCAAAGGTGTTGCCGCAGAACTCTATCACCAGAATGCCAAGTTTGACAAGCAGTTCAAGTATGCCGATAAAAAACAAATTCCTTACGCCGTGATGATTGGCAGTAAGGAATTGTCTGAAAAGGTATTGGTCTTGAAAAACCTGATTACAGGTGTTCAGGAAACACTATCTAGTGAAGGTCTCTTGGCCTTTGCTTTTTAAGAGATATTTTCTATCCAAAATAGCAACAGTTTTATCCTTGGTTCCTTCTAAGTGATAACCCATCACATCAATGACAACACCAGTAATGGCTTTGTCTGCATTGCGTACAAATTTGCCCGTGCCTTGGTATTCTGGAATGCTAAAAGAATCCGTTGCTACTTTTTCTAAAGAGCCAGAACCCTTGTCTGAACTAAATACTAGTTTACCACCGTCTACTGCAATAGTCACATAAGAAACAATTCCACCTTCTGGAAAAGTAAATTTACCGGTGTACTGTTGCAAACTATCGGTTTGGGCTTGAGCCATAAATCCGAATCCCATCATTGCCAACAAGAGGAATGCCATTTTTTTCATTGTACTACTGTTTTGATTGTTATTTTGAGTGAGCCAAATTAAGGCTTATTTCAAGCAATTGTTAAACCGTTCAAATAATAATAGATTCTTAACCAAATGCTTCTACCAAGGGTTTATAATCCCTCATAAATCACCGCCGCTCCCTGACCAACACCCACACACATGGTGGCCAAACCATATTTTGATTTGCGTCTAAACATCTCATGTAAAAGAGTAGTACTAATTCTAACCCCACTACATCCCAGTGGATGACCCAAGGCTATGGAACCACCATTTACGTTTACGATGTCTTGATTCAAATCCAATTCCTGAATACAGGCCAGACTTTGAGAAGCAAATGCTTCATTGAGTTCTACAAGATCCAAGTCTTCTAATTTTAGATCGCCCCGGAGCAATGCTTTTTCAGTGGCCAATACAGGACCCATACCCATGATGGCCGGATCAACCCCAGCCACGGCCATACTCACAACCCTGCCAATGGGTTGCAGGTTAAATAGTTGTACCGCTTCTTCACTGGCCAAGAGCATGGCAGCTGCGCCATCATTAATGCCTGAAGAATTACCCGCCGTAACGCTACCGTCCTTAGCAAATGCGGGTTTCAGGGCGGCTAATTTTTCTAGACTGGTTTGTCTGGGGTGCTCGTCTTGGTTGAACCAGGTGATTAAACGGTCTTGTTCCATTTCTATAGCAGCCAGTTCATCTTCCCATTTATTATCGGCCAGCGCTGCAAAATATTTTTCCTGAGAACCCAGGGCAAATAAGTCCTGTGCCTCTCTACTGATCTGCCATTGCTTGGCCACATTTTCTGCGGTCTCACCCATGGTATAGGGATGGTGCATGGCAGCCAATTGCTTGTTCACAAAACGCCAACCCATAGTGGTATCAAAGCTTTCCAACTTGCGGCTAAAAGCTCCCTCGCTCTTAGCAGTAACAAAGGGTGCACGGGTCATACTTTCTACGCCAGCAGCAATATAGAGTAGGCCTTCATTGCACTGTATGGCCCTAGCCGCATCCATAATGGCTTGTAAACCAGAAGCGCATAATCGGTTCACCGTATTACCCGCAACACTCACGGGCAAACCCGCCAAGAGCGCGGCCATTCTGGCCACATTCCGATTGTCTTCACCAGCCTGATTGGCGGCTCCGGCAATCACGTCTTCAATGGCCGCAGTGTCAATACTGGGGTTGCGTTGCAATAAAACCCGGATCACATGGGCCAATAAATCGTCTGGGCGATAGCCAGCCAATTTGCCCCCATAACGTCCAATAGGTGTTCTTACAGCATCAATGATATAGGCAGTTTTCATGTTCTTCTGTTAAAATCAGGGCTTAAAACCCCTTGCAAGATATTATTTGTGCATTAAAATTACCCCTTCCAAGCCCCAAAAGGTATCTTTGCCGCATGAAGGAGACCTTAAAAAACATACGCCACCTGAGTTTGGCCGAGTTGGAAAATTATTTTGAAACCATTGGAGAGAAGAAATTCAGGGTAAAACAGGTGCATGAATGGCTCTGGCAAAAACACGCGCATAGTTTTGATGATATGACCAATCTCAGCAAGGACCTGCGCCAAAAACTGTCTCAGGAATTTTCCCTGCCTGCCCTCAAAGTAAACCTGACCCAGGTAAGCGATGACGGCACTATCAAGAGCCGCTTTAAGACCCATGACGGATTTATGATTGAAGGGGTGTTGATACCCACTGCTGAGCGCAAAACAGCCTGCGTCTCTAGCCAAGTAGGATGCAGTCTTACCTGTAAGTTCTGCGCTACGGGTACCATGGAGCGAAAACGCAACCTCACATTTGACGAGATCTATGACCAAGTGGTCTTGATTAATAAGGAGTCTGAGCGCGTACACGGTCAGAAACTAACCAATATTGTATTCATGGGTATGGGAGAGCCTCTGCTCAATTACAATAATGTACTCAAAGCCATTGATCGCATTACCGCAGAAGACGGACTATTCATGAGTCCCAAACGCATTACCGTTTCTACTGCTGGTGTAGCCAAACAGATCAAGCAATTGGGCGATGACAAAGTGAAATTCAAATTGGCCGTATCCTTGCACGCAGCCAATGACAAAAAGCGCAATGAGATCATGCCCATCAATGAGACCAATAATATTGAGATCCTGATTGATGCCCTGAATCATTTTTACAAACAGACCCAGAACGAGATCACATTTGAATATATCCTCTTCAAAAATTTTAATGACTCATTAAAAGACGCAGAAGAACTGGTAAAAATCTATAGAAAGGTTCCAGCAGACCTGATCAATATTATTGAATACAATCCTATTGAAGCATTCCGCTTTACCAAACCCGATGAAGCTACAACCGAAGAGTTTATGCATTACCTAGAAAGAAATCGTGTGAACTCTAGGTTGCGCAGAAGCCGCGGTAAAGATATTGACGCCGCATGCGGACAGTTGGCCAATAAGTCGGTGAATAAGTAGGCAATTTAAAATAAAAACAAACTGGAACGTCCACCAACTTTTTCTGTTTTAAAACTACTTATATTATAACTAAATGTAACTAAAAAATATCTAGTTAACACATTTCCAATTCTTTCAGTAATTATATTATCACTTGCGATTCTAGATATAGAAATATTTTGGTTTAAGATATCATACCAATAAAATTTTAATTGGCCTTTTTTTTGTTTTAAAAATACATATGTGATTCCTGCATTTAAAAGAGAAACATATTTTCTATTATCTGTACTAGTTTGAGAAATTTGTTTGTAATCATAAGAAGATTCAATTACAAAATTTTTAGGCCATCTAAGTACAAATTCACTATTAAGAATTAGACGACTTACATTTTTATTTTCAAAGTAATTTGTATATCGTGTGAAATTAAATTCGGGTTTAATTGCAAAATTTAATTCATAAATGTCATTCGCATTATATCCGAATCTTAAATATGGAGCTATATTATAAATTTTCACAACACTTTGTTCTTTATTTATTTGCAAATAACTTTGATTAAAATTGAAATTGTAACCAGAAGTGAAATTTAAAGACGATTTGTTTTTAAATTTAACCTGTTTGTTAATAGTTAAAAATGTAAAATAATTCTGTAAATAATCTGAATTTATTGGCAAAGAAGTTTGATATCCATTTTGATCTATTGTTTTAACTCTTGTTATTCCATCCTCATAAAAATAACCATTGAAGTATAAATTTATATACATGGATTTTGAGGGTATATTTTTAAAATAATTAATGCTGAAGTTATTAACAAACGAAGGTTTTAATAGAGGATTACCCAAAATATTATTTAAAGAATTAGTGTTGTCTGGCACAATCTGCAGCTCTGTAATAGATGGAGGAACAAGTGATTTATTGTAACTAAATGAAAATTCTTTCCAATCAATATTAATAACCGGAAAAACATTAAAGTATTTTTTGTTTTCATTACCTTGATTAAATCGAAAATCATTGAGCAAATTAAGTGCAGTAAATGTAACACCAACAGATAATGACAAATCCTTAATATTCTTTATCCATGAACTAGTTAAACTATTTTTGATGCTATTTCTTCTAAATGCATTTGACAATGTTTGATTTAATATGTCATAAGAATTATTGGCTGGATTTTTAGAATATGTATTTAATGTGTCTTTCCCATTACCAAATAACAAATTATAAATAATTTTAAATTTGCTGGATTTTGAAATGGGAGTATTGAAAGTTACTAG
>CAMFKK010000094.1 GCA_945957225.1 uncultured Sphingobacteriia bacterium
ATATAGGATTGATCTACCCATTCATTCCTGTATAAGTAGTAATAAAGCTGAGAAAATAGCATCCCTTTATAAAGACCTACCAAGAGAAACACCACTTGCAAATGGGTCATTTATTCCAGAGGGATTTGTCTTATTAGAACAGGGCACTTATCATCAACCTTATCCCACCCAAACATGGGTTTATCAAATTCCCTTAAGTTTTTATAGCTGTTTACTAAAACAGTTTTTACTGCTTTGTTTCATTGCTTTTTCCTTGATTTTCATTTTTAGTTTAATACCCATAAACAGCTATACGCAGATAGGAGCTGCTGCTTTGGTTTGTTTTAGTTTTGGTGCTTGGCAATTGCTGTATGCTTTTCTACATTTTTTAGACAAGGCCCAACCCATTTCCAGCATTAAAATTCCTTATAGATTCTTGGTGATACTTTGGGTATTGTTTTGCTCCTATATTAACCAAGACCATCCCATTAGAAGTCTTGAAAAAGGAGGCTTGCAAAATAGACCCAAGGTCTTGGCACATTTTGAATCATGGGCCAGGCATATTGAAACGGATTGTAAAAAAGATAGTATCCCTGTTTACTTAATTTCAGCTGAGGGTGGGGCCTTGCGTACAGGTGCATTTACCGCAATGGTATTATCAAAGCTAGCTGATCTGGACTCAAATTTTTCTAAACATGTCTATGCTTATAGTACTGTATCGGGCGGAAGCCTTGGTGCAGGATTTTTTCAAAGTATACAAGGAATTAAGCGCCAATTACCGGATCATTCTTATAGCAAGACAAGCAAAGCATTTTTTGAAATGGATTTTCTTGCTGCTGTAACTGGAAAATTGGTCTTTGCAGAAATTGTCCATTGCTTCATACCATGGCATTTTCCAAGTTTAGATAGGGCTTTTGCTTTGGAACAATCTTGGGAAGCTGCTTGGGCAAATAGTATTAACAACAAAAATATTGGGAACCATTTTGAGCAACCCATTCCAGCATCTGAAAATGATCCAGCAATTTTATTTCAAACCCTTGAAGTAGAAACGGGCTTACCCTGTGTTTGGAGCAATCTATATTTAGATAGGTCTATCCCTCTTTCAAAAACTAGGGACCTAGGCAGCCGGTACAAAAATTCCATTAGCCTAAGTACGGCTATTCATCTAAGTGCCAGATTTCCTTTGCTCTCACCAGCAGCAATGTTTGATAATCAAATCAACCATCAGCAAATAAGAAGACATTATGTTGATGGGGGCTATTTTGACAATAGTGGGCAAGAAACCCTGCTGCAACTGATTCGCAGTATGCCATTTGAAAAACATCCTAGGTTAATTCCCAAAATACTTTGTTTTAATTTTTCTCAAACCGATAGTAATTGTAACAGGGGTATTCGCTTGGGAAATGAAATCACTGAAATGATCACAGGTATCTATCAAACAAGAAATGCTAGAACCATTCTAGCCAATCATGCGCTTATCCAATATTGCAGAGAAAGATTTGGAGATGGTCATTTATTAGAGATTGATTTAAATATTAACAGCAAAGCATTGCCCATGAATTGGGTACTCTCTCATACAGCCATGCAAAGAGTAGACGCTTATTCTAATTGTCTTTTAGAAACAATCATTCCATTTATTTCACTAAAAAACCATCCATTATGAAAAGCATTGTGATTTTACTTAGTCTTTTTTTTATGGCATTGTTTAGCAATTGTGCCGCTGTAAAAATTTACAGTGACCCAGAACTCACTAAAGCTTCAGCCATTCGGTTTCATTATCCCAAGCCCTTTTTACTGGTAGAAAAAAATGCCAATGCCAATGGAGGAAAAAAAGCCAGTATTGTTTATTTGCCTGACTTGTCAGAGGCATTTTATGCCAAGACCAAATCTGGTTTTGGCCAAAGCGATTTAAAAATGGTGTTTGAAAATGGATCGCTTGCTTCTTATGGAATAAGCACAGATACCAAAATTCCAGAAACTATCACCGCTTTGAGTGCTGCATTGAATTCGGGTTTAAAGTTCTTACCCAATATGGACTCAGCAGAGAAACCCTTAAAAACAGGTGAGTTAGACTTTGAGTTATATGCCATTTTGATGATAGAAGGCAAGTTGGCTTTGCGAAAATTAGAAGTAAAATAAATCTGGCCCTAGCTGTTTTCAAAGTGTATATAACAGTAAGCAGATGATTTATGAGCAAGTTTTCTAGGAACCAGAAAGCTGATTACTTTATGAGCAACTTGTGAAATTTCTCCACTTCTTTTTTCTCATCTGGGGTCAGTATTTGGTTATTGCTAATTTTGGACTGTAAAAAAACCACCCGCCTGTGCTGGGGATATTTTTCTAAAATTTCCTTGATCCTGTTTTCAGTTAGCAGGTCTTTTACTTCCATGGGTTTTAGGGAAGCAGCAGGTGTTTTATCCCTAGTAGGTCTTTTTAAAATCTCCGCCTCCAGGGTAGCCAACCAGTTGGGTTGTAAGTCTGGTACTTTTGCGGCTTTTAAATATAGCCCTTCCATTTGTTTTTTACTCAGCGAACCTCGCTCTTCATATTGGTGCATTAGACTCATGATAAATAATGCATCTGGATTGTGTTTGTAACAAGCATCCAGGATCTTATCAATAATATCTATACCAGGTTTTTTCTTAATCATGAAAGTGCAACAGCCAAGTGCTGTTGCACAAAATTAACCATATTTTATCTGTAACTAAAAGGCAAGTGGTGGCCCAACTACCTGCATATCATGATCCGCAAATATTTTAGCCCCCTGTTCAGGACTAGGTGCCCCCTTTAATGAACCAAGCACCCTAAAAAAATCTTCCATTTTACCTGATGGTTGAAACTGAAAATACATTTTACCTTGATCTGTTAATTGTGCCCAAGTATGGGGAACATTTCTAGGCAGAAAAATGGTATCTCCTGTTGTTAGGGTATGTTGGTCATCTCCTACTTTGAACAAGAAGGTGCCAGACATAATGAAAAATATCTCATCTTGTTTTGGGTGTATATGTAAAGGGGGTCCTCCTTTTTCATTACCCGTGTATTCAAAAATGGTCAAGTCTCCATCAGTGTCTTTGCTAGAGACTTTGATGTCATTGGGGCTTTTGCCTCCCAACTTTGTTTGTTCTCCAAATCGGCTTTGGTTAGACTTGACAACAAATCCTTTTCTCATTCTACTAGCTTTTGTAGTAGCGGGAAGATTTTTGCTGGCAAAAGCCAGTACTGGCATGGTCAATGCTGCGGTACTTAGAAATTTTCTTCTTTGCATGTTGTGTAGGTTTTGATGCCCTACAAAAATGCCCTATGTTATAGATGCTTTACTGGTAAAAAAACGACAATCTAATAAGTATCGGCTACGCCAAATTGCCTTTCAGGCCCCTCAGAGTCTAACAAATGAAAAGCGGTTGGGGTCTTGCCTGTAAACTCTTGGTATTCTTTGACCAAGTGCTGGTAATCATGATAACCGCAGTGTATGGCAATGGTTAACCAATCCTTTTCGGGAAATTGATTTTTCATTCTAAATGCGTTTTCAAATCTGACCAGCCTACTGAAATATTTGGGTGTGACCCCCATTCTATCCAAAAATTTTCTTTCTAACTGTCTATTGCTTAAATAAGATTCCTTAGCTATCCAGTCTACCGAAACACCCTCTTTCATGGTTAAAACTTGATGGCTTACTTTGTCTATACGGTGTGATTCCTTTTGTTGTTTGGCAGCAACCTGAGTAAGGAAATTTTCAACTACCTGTATCATGTTTTTAAAGTCGGGAGAATGGTATAATTGCTCATTCACTTCTTTGATATAAGATGGAAACACGGTTTCTGCATCTAGGGACTGGTTGGTATGCCATTTTCCACTATCAGCATATTGTACCTTTTCTGTGTCACGGGGATAAAAACTCAAACAATGTTCTGGTCTTGGTGGATAGCTTTTGAAAGGGATGTTTTCTGGATGTTCAAACATGAATTGAACTATCCGGTATACACGCAGGTATTCGGCTAGTCTAGGGCTTGGTTGGAATTCTGATAGAACCATACAGGATGTTCTATCTCCAATTTAGTAAAATCATTTGGATTGTTTGACAGCATTATGAATAGCTAGGAGCATGGCTTTGTCCATTTCTTGTGCTAGGATCTGGCAATTGGGTTCTTTGAACATGGTATCGTGATTACCTGGAATATTATGTACTTCTACCCCTGTTAGTGCGTATTTACGCCAACCCAGAAAATCAAAATCGTCTACAAAATAAATACGATCAAGTGCTTTAAACAGTACTACTTTATCTTCAAATGGACTCAAATTGTATTGAAATAATGCCTTGTGGTGTACTGCATTAATTTTATCCATCAATTGATAATAACTATTGACTTCCGGAAGTTCTGCTTTAGAACCAAGTTGAAGGAATGTCCTAAATCTATTATTAAAACTGGTGAGTTGATATCCTAAAGCCTTCTTAGGATTTTCCATGATGGATTGTGCAATCCATTTGAATTTTGGAATTTGACGCAAGAGTTTTCTACGCAATTGTTTGTTCCAAGTCAAGTAATTTTCTGCATTGATCACATTGGTATCAAATAGACCAATCATGATAACTTGTTTGCCCGCTGCTTTTAGTTGTTTGGCCATTTCAACTGTCACATATCCTCCAAAAGAATATCCCGCAATGGCATAGGGACCATTAGGAAACTTATCCATAATGGCTTGATTATAATAAGCTGCAATACTTTCTATGGAATCTATGGGTTCTGACTTTCCATCCATACCCTTTGGTTGTAAACCATAGACGGGTTGGTCTGGATGTATGTATTTGGTTAAGCCAACAAAACTCAACACATTCAAACTATCTCCATGTATTAAAAACAGGGGAGGCCTGCTTCCACTGGCTTTGAGTGCTACCAGTGTATGATAGGCTTCTGGAGCAGAATTCTCTTGAATTAGTTTGGCTAGCTTTTCAATACTGGCATATTCAAACACCGAAACCAAGGGTAATTGTTTTCCCTTCTCTTTTTCAATACGCACCATCATCTGAATTGCCAAAAGTGAGTTACCACCCAATTCAAAAAAGTCATCCTTAATACCAAGATGATCTAATCTTAACAAATCTTGCCAGAGACCTGCCAAATACAATTCCATTTCTGAGCTAGGCGCAACAAATTTAGAAAGCTTGGTGCTGGTGATTTCTGGAATTGGCAGGGCATTTCTATCCACTTTACCACTTACTGTGTAAGGGAAGAAATCCATCAACACAAACGCAGAAGGTATCATATAATCAGGTAACTGATTCTTTACTTCCTCCTTGATCGTATCAACAGTGATATTTTTTTCAGAAGGAATGATATAAGCCACAATCCTTTTCTGGTTGGTATAATCTTCTCTAACCATTACTTCTACCTGTCTTACTCCTTTCATCTTGCTTATCACCACTTCTATCTCACCCAATTCTACCCGATTACCTCCCCTAATTTTTACTTGCCCATCCATTCTTCCCAAGAATTGTAAACTTCCATCTGGGTTTAGACTTGCCAAATCGCCGGTGCGATAAACCCTTAAAGCTCCTTTATAGGGATGCACCCATTTGATAAATCGCTCTTCCGTTTCTTTTGGCTTGTTCAAATATTCTAAGGCCAAACATGCTCCTTCAATTAAAATCTCACCAGGTGAACCTTCTGTTACTTCATTTAAACGAGGGTCTACAAGATATAATTGAATATTACTGATTGGTTTGCCAATGGATGGAATGGCTGGCCAGTGAAAAGCATCGCCCTTTAATTTTAATTCAGTTACCCAAACACTGGCTTCAGTAGGACCATACACATTCATCAATGTGGTCTCTTTTAAGACGCCAAAAAAATGGGCAATCTGTGGGGTAATCCTTAGTAGTTCTCCACCTGTAATTATTTCTTTTACCGACTCGGGATATAGATCATAAGTAGCAGCAGATTCTGCCAATAGCTGCACCATAGCATAGGGCAGGAATAGTCTATTGATCTGGTGTTCGTTAATATAAGTAAGAAGATTGCCTGCATTTAAACGATGCGTATCGTCTACAATATGCAGGGTTCCACCAGTAGATAAGGGAACAAAAATTTCTTGAAATGCCGCGTCAAAACTCAAATGACAATATTGCAAGGTTTTGACCCCCGGTTTGGCAAAACCGTTGTTGATTTGCCAATTTACTTGGTTCAATAGACCTTGCTGGGGTAAACAAACCCCTTTGGGAATTCCAGTGGAGCCAGAAGTATACAATACACATACAGCTGGATTGATAAATGGCACCAATCTATTGGGTAAGTCATAACTAGTATCAGAAAGAATACTAGTTAGTCCAAGATTTTGAAACAAACTTGATTCTGCTTCTTTGCTAATGCAAAATTGAATTCCAGAATCCTTTATTAATTGCTCAAGTCTTAATGTTGGATACTTTGTATCTAAGGGAACATAGGCTTTTCTTGCTTTTAGAATGGCCAGAACACCTATTACCATTTCTAAGGATCTAGTAGCACTAATGCCAATATAGGCTTCCTGATTGGCTTGGTCTAAAATGGCTTTAGACAGATTGTCTACCTTTTCCATTAACTGATCATAGTTCAGCGATTGGTCACCATATACTAAGGCACATGAGCTCCCATGCAAAAGAGCGGCAGATTCCACTAATTGGTAAACAAGCATGGGAAAGATTTAATGAATAAGGTCTTTCCCAAATGTACTTAAAATAAACTTAAAGAAAAAGGATTCTGTTGAATAATTAATACTAATCCTCCCTCAATTGGTATAACAATTTATCAGGAATTTGCTTATTAGCTGCTGCTCCCATTTTTTTGAGTTCTTCTACTTTTCCAATCAAATTACCCCTACCCGTTCCCAATTGCTTCATGGCAGCATCAAAACCCGTTTGTGCTTCTGCCATTTTTTTACCTACTATTTCTAGGTTTTCTAAAAACAGCACAAATTTATCATAGAGTAATCCCGCCCTTTCTGCAATTTCTACTGCATTATTGGTTTGTTGGGTTACTTTCCAGATATCTGCTATAATTTTCAGCACAGCCAACAAATTAGTTGGGCTGACCAACATGATTTTCTTGTCATAAGCATTCTTCCAAAGCTGGGTATCTTTTTTAACCGCTTCTAAAAAAGCAGGTTCAATAGGTATAAACAAGAGTACATAATCCAAAGCTTGGGCATATTTAGGATAATTCTTCCTACTTAGTCCATCCATATGTGCTCTAATGCTGGCTATATGACGTTTTAAAGCCGCTTCTTGTACAGCCGGGTCTGTTTCAGAACTGTATTCATCCCAAGCCACCAAACTTACTTTTGAATCAATGATGAGCTTTCTTTGATCGGGATAAAAGATGGTTACATCGGGCTGCAAGCCCTTTCCGTTTTCATCTTTAATGATATTGCCTGCTTGGTCTTTGATAAATTCTTGCACCAAGTATTCCCTACCTTTTACCAATCCACTATGTTCTAATATGGATTCAAGAATCATCTCTCCCCAATTACCTTGTAATTTGTTACTCCCTTTTAAAGCTGTAGTAAGATTATTGGCTTCTGTACTTACTTGTAAGCTCATTTGTACCAAGCGATCAATCTCTCTTCCAAGGGTGAATCGCTCCTTGGATTCCTTGTCGTAGGTCTCTTCCACTTTTTTTTTAAAATCGCCGAGTTCTGTTTTTAAGGGTTGCAGCATCTGACCAATCTGTTCTTGATTTTGTTGGGTGAATTTTTTGGAATTGGCTTCCATGATTTGTTGGGCCAATTCACCAAACTCTAATTTTATCTGCTCATTAAAATGTTTGGCTGCTTCTTTGGCTTCTGCGAGTGCCACATTAGACATCACCAATTTGGTTTCTGCCTGAGTAGCGCGCATGAGGTATTGCTCTTTTTCTGATTGGGTATTTTTCAAGACCTGTTGCAAGTCTGCTTCTGCTTGCTGTTTTTGCTGAAGCATTGCTTCTATTTGTAATAGCTTTCGCATAGAAAAAGCA
>CAMFKK010000095.1 GCA_945957225.1 uncultured Sphingobacteriia bacterium
GAGATAGGCTCCGGTCTCGTGGGCTCGGAGATGTGTATAAGAGACAGGGCCAATTTGTTCCGCCAAAGTAATTATGAGGTAAAACCAGTCATAGCTGCTTTATTGAAAAGTGAGCATTTTTATGATACGCTGAGTAGGGGGGCACAAATTAAAAGTCCGGTAGACCTAGTGGTTGGATTGTGTAGAGAATTTGAAATTCAATTCCAACCAAGTACGGATTATGTGATCAATTATGGATTTTACAATTACTTGGTGAGTTGGGTAAGTAATATGCAACAAAATATTGGCGATCCGCCCGATGTAAGTGGTTGGAAAGCTTATTACCAAATGCCTCAGTTTTATGAGATTTGGATTAATAGCGATACCCTGCCCAAGCGCAATCAGTTTACGGATACCATGATTGTTAGTGGGTATACTTTTAACGCCAAAAAGATTCAAATTGATGGGGTAGCAGTTGCACAGTCTCTTTCAAGCCCAGGCGATCCCAATAAATTGATTGATGAATTGTGTAATAAAATCCTCAGAATAGATATTTCAATGACGTCAAAAAATCAATTGAAAACAGATATTCTTCTTGGTGGGCAGTCAACAGATTTTTATTGGACAGATGCTTGGAACCTTTTCTTGAGCACACCTTCAAATACCTCAAATGCCACTACGGTAAAAAACCGATTAAGAGACCTGATTAAATATTTGATGAACCTGCCTGAATATCAATTGGCATAAAGCACTAATCATGAAAAGAAGACAATTTCTGAGAAATGCCATACCAACAGGTGTTATGTTGCCTTCACTTTTTGGCGGTTTTTCTTTCAAGGCATTTAGTGCCGATTCTGGTATCATGCAATCATTGTCGCTACCTGTAACTGAAACAGACCATGTGTTTGTAATTGTACAACTGAATGGAGGAAATGATGGCCTTAACATGGTTATCCCTGTGGAGAATTTTAGCAATTATGTTGCTGCGCGATCTAATATTTATATACCTGAAGCCAAAGTATTGGCCTTAAATGGAAAAGCTGGACTGCATCCATCCATGACGGGATTGCACAGTTTGTACAACGATGGTAAATTGAATGTAGTACATTCTGTAGGATACCCACAACCCAGTTTTTCTCATTTTAGAGCTACCGATATATGGATGAGCGCCAGTGATAGTTCCAGTGTAGTTAATAGTGGTTGGGCCGGTAGGTATTTGAATTATGAGTACCCCAATTTTCCATCGGGTTACCCCAATAGTTCTGCTCCTGATCCCTTGGCTATTCAAATTGGATCAGTCACTTCCTTAACGGTTCAAGGACCCGCAGTTAGTATGGGTTTAAGCATTAGTAGTACCACCAACTTTTATAATCTGGTCAACGGTGTTCAAGATCCTGCACCTGATACACCAGCAGGTAAGGAATTGAGTTTTGTAAGAACTATTTCTCAACAAACCCAACAGTATGCATCAGTGATTAAAAATGCAGCTGCCAAAACAACTACTCAGGTAACTTATCCTACCAATAATTCTTTGGGTGATCAATTAAAAATTGTAGCCAAATTAATCAATGGTGGATTAAAGACAAGAATCTATATGGTTAATTATGGAGGATTTGATACCCATAGTAACCAAGTAAATAGTACGGATACCACTACAGGTAATCATGCCAATTTGTTGAAAAATGTAAGTGATGCAATCAAAGCATTTCAAGATGATTTGAAATTCTTGGGAATGGAGGATCGCGTAATTGGAATGACCTATTCTGAATTTGGAAGACGAATTAAAAGTAATGGAAGTACCGGAACGGACCATGGTTCAGCTGCTCCTTGTTTCTTGTTTGGCAAGCATGTATTGGGTGGAGTAACAGGAAATACACCTACCATTCCATCAAATACTACCGTCAATGACAACCTACCTTTTCAATACGATTTTAGAAGTATTTATTCCACTGTTCTTGCCAATTGGCTTTGTGTAAATGAAGTTGATTTGCAACAAATCATGCTCAAGAATTTCCAAAATTTGCCATTGGTGAATGCCGCATCTTGTAAAAAAGCGGTCAATATATCTGGAGATCAACTTATCTCTAATTATCCAAATCCGTTTACAAGTTCTACGGTGATTACTTTTAAAACCGCTGGTGGACATACCCTTATTCAAATCATGGATACCATGGGTAGGGTATTGGCCAATCTCACAGATAAAGAATATGCTGCAGGTACTTATACCGTCTTATTTGATAGCAAATCATTACCAAACGGTGTTTATTATGCAAGGCTTCAAAATATGGCAACCCAGCAAATTAGAACCATGTTAAAAGTGAGGTAATCTGCTTGAAAAAAAAATGCTGCCCTAGAGCAGCATTTTTTTTGTTTTTTATGGCCCTCAATTTTTAGGTTTGATAGCTGGGGTTGAATAGGGTGGGTGTTTCATATTGTGTTTAGGTTCTAGCTCTAACAATCGCAGTACTTCTTGTACCGCTTTTTCAAGTTGCAAGTCTCTTCCTTTTGAAACAGATATGGCGTCTATTTTTTGTTCTATATCCGGAGCAACGCCTTCATTTTCTGCCACCCATTTTTGGTTAATGGGATCATACACAGCATTATCAGGAGCAGTTACCGTGCCACCATCAATCATACGATAATGGACAGATGATTTTACCAATCCTCCCCAGGTTCTAGTACCCACCAATGGACCAATCTTTTGCTGTTTAAAAACCCATGGGAAAAAGTCTCCGCCAGATCCTGCCAATTCATTAATCAATAAAGCTTTTGGCCCAAGATTTCCGGAAGGAAGTTGAAAAGGAATTCCATTGGGTACTTCATTGGTCAAACCAGCTCGGAGTCTTCTGGCCATGAGATCAACCATATAATCATCTAAAAGCCCACCGCCGTTAAAGCGTTCGTCTATCACCATTCCAAGTTTGTCTTGTTGGGCAAAATAATACCTATTAAAAGAAACAAAGCCCGGACCACCAGTATTGGGCACCCAAGCATATCCTAATTTTCCATTGGATAATATTTCAACTTTTCTTCTATTGTCCTCTACCCAGTTGCGTTGTCTTAACCCAAATTCATCCGCAATGGGTTGTGTTTTAATGGTCCATGCGCCTGCAGTATCAGGTTTTGAATTGATCAATAATTGGGTTTGTTTGCCTGCTTTGCCATCCAATAATGCAAATGGATCCATACCAGCATTTAGGGTTTTTCCATCAATAGCTAATATAAAATTACCTTCTTGCACTTTAAGTCCTGGTTGATCTAAAGGCGCTACCAGACCCGGGTTCCAGCTTTCTGTAGTATAGATTTTTTTAATTTTCCAATAACCTGATTCTTGCATAAGGTCAGCACCAAGAACACCCACGGTATTATTTTCTTGGGTAGGAAAATCACCACCTCCAACAAAGCTATGCCCTACAGAAAGTTCTCCATTTACCTGATCAAGAATATAGGTCAAGTCTTTTCTATGTCTAATAAATGGTACCAAGGGTGCATAGCGTTCATAAACTTCCTGCCAATTTCTTCCATGCATATTGGGGTCATAGAAATAATCCCTTTCATATCGCCAGGTTTCTTCAAAAATTTGTTTCCATTCTTCCTGTCTATTCAATTTCATATTAAGGTTGACTGATACGTTTCCATCAGCTGGAGATGGTGGTCTACTGGTGGCCACCACGCGCCAAGATGGACCTGATTTAAAGAGTAGTTTCTCTCCATTGGCAGACACATAAGCTTGTGAAGCATTTTTTGCAAATTCATCCAATTTCTTTCCTTCTATGCTGAATTTGCTAAGTACAGGTCCAGCGCCAATAAAGACAGAACCCTTGGGGCCACTGATCATTAAATCATATTCACCAACTGGAATAGGTAATGCAATGGTTCTTCTATCAATTTGATCAAAATCAATTTTGACAGCTTTACTGTCTGCACTGTCTTTAGGTTTCTTAACCTCTTTAATGGTACTATCAGGTTCGTCATCACTTTTTAAAGGAAATGGGTAAGCGTCATCCTTTCTTAAAACAGTCATATAGGCTCCAAAACTAGGCTTGGCTTGTATAGAACTGGTATTTGCCCAGCCAGAACCCAAGGCTAAATTAGTACTTGCCAAGAAATACAAATGTCTGCCATCTCTATCCCATGCTGGTTGATAGGCATCTGCCATTGCATCACTAATAGGAGTAGCTTTTCCTGTAGCTAAATTCCAAACAATGATTCTTTTAAACTGATTACTACCTGATTTGGCATAAGCCAACCATTTTGAATCAGGAGACCAAGAAATACCCATATCCCCCCTTTGAATATTGGTTCCTCCAATATCTGCAGTTTGAATTTTACCAGTGGCCAATTCAACCACTTGAATACGCACATCATCATCTACAAAAGCAATCCATTTGCCATCTGGTGACCAGCATGGTTCCCAACCCAATTTAGAAACACCGATATTGATTTTTTTCAAAGGGCTTTTCCCAAATTGATCAGTTATCACCAATTGATAGCCTTTACCCCCTTCATCACTAAACCAAGCTATCTGTCTACCATCGGGACTCCAAATTGGTTGGCGGTCTGCTGCACCTGAACTATTACTCAAATTCAAAACGTCTCCATTTTCAACTGGAACGGTGAATATTTCACCTCTTGCTTCCAATAAAATTCTTTTGCCTGTGGGCGATAGGGAGGCATTAGTAGCCCTTGCAGTTACATTTTCCCATTTGGTTTCGGCCCAAGGAAAATCACCTTTTACTTCAATCTCTATTTGTTTGCTATTACCATTGCTAGGATCTAGTAAATAGATATTGCCACTTCTTTCATAAGCCAATTCTTTGCCGTTTGAAGACAACCATTTGATATCTGTATCCTTGAGTTTGGTAACTTGTTTGAGGTTGGCGTTTTTAGCATCATAAGACCAGATATTCATATTAAAATCTCTATCTGATAAAAAGTAAATGGTATTGTCCATCCACAAGGGTTGCAGGTCCATGGTTCTTTCATTTGGAAGATGGGTTTCTTTCAAAGTTTCCAAATCTAAGATCTGCAAAGCAGTATTCTGACCACCCCTATAATTGCGCCATTCTCTATCCCATCTATTCATTCTATCTATAACCAATTGCTTGCCATTAGCTGAGAACTGACCATTGAAGGCCCATGGTGCTGGTAAAAGGGTAGATGCGCCTCCCATCATAGGAACGGTCCAAAGTCTAGTATAATCACTGGGGGCTGTTTCTCTGGTACTAGCATATAAAACTGATTTACCATCTGAAGACCAACCACGTGCAAAAGCGTCTTCAGGATACCAGGTTAATCTATTTGGAATGCCTCCATCTACTGCAACCACATATACTGCAGTTACACCAGATCTATTAGAACTAAATGCCAAATGTTTTCCATCAGGAGAAAAATGTGGATCTGATTCAACAGCAGAAGTACTGGTAATTCTTTTTGCTTCACCCCCAGCTAGTGGGCTAATCCAAATATCTGCAGCATATACAAATGCTACATGGGTTTTACTTATACTTGGCTCACGTAATAATCTGGTTGATTGAGCAATTAAAGAAGCATGAAAAATTGTCAATACTACGATTGACCAACATTTTGGATGAATAGGTAGGCGCATATTAATGTATTGAGTTAAAAAGAATAATTCTTCCCCAATAAATTAACTGCATTATTTTGGTATCACCAAGTGGATGGTACCAATGGTTTTTCCATTGTCTAATAATACATAATAAATACCCGGAGCTAATCCGCTGACTTGCAAACGATTTGTTTTTAATTTGGTATTGAAATTCTGCAATAAACGGCCTTCCGGCGATATAAGTTTGATATTAAAATTAGTAGCTGGTGATTCGCTAAACTCTACAAAAGCATCTGCCGGCGCTGGGTTGGGATATACTTTAACGGTAACTCCATCAAACCAGACTCTGGGTAATGCAAGGTCATAAATAACACTAGTATCGGCGCAGCCTGCAGCATTGACCACCCTTACTTTGTAGAAACCTGATGCCAATGGAACAAATTTATAGTCTTTCACATCAGACAAGAATTTGGTGTATAACCACCATTGGTATTTGGAATAGCCTGTTTGGGTAATCAATTCTTTACCATTCCAACTAATGGTTGGAGGAGCTGGATTGGAATTATTGACAACTGTCACTGGTTTGGATCTGCTTTCGCATCCATCCTTGCCGTTATTGTTTACCGCAATATACCTACCTGATTGTTTAACTGGAAAAGTTGGATTAGTACCAATTGAAGTGGTGGAAACTTGCTCATTAATCCAATAAATTCCTGTAAGAATGGTACTGTATAAGACAACACTGTCTCCATCACAAATATTAAGTGGAGAATAGTAATTCACTACCGGTGTAATAGGCACAGGGTTCATTTCAATTTTAATCAAATTACTAGCAGAACTTGCACAACCATTCAGCTTATTAACAGCAGAATAAACACCTGATTTTTTTGCAGCAAAAAGTTCAGAAGTAGCCCCAGCAATATCTACATTATTTAATCGCCATTGTATGGTTTTACTATCAGATTTTAACATTACGCTGTCTCCTTCACAACGTACAGTGGCGCCTGTACTATTAATACTTGGCACCGTGGTTACAGAAGTAACTTGAATTTCAATGGGATTTGATTCCAAAAAGCCAGTATTGTATAAAGTTCTTACGGTATAAATGCCACTGGCTTTTGCATAAAATGTTTGTTTGTTGGCGCCAGTAATTAATGTGCCATTCAAATACCATTGGTTACTAATGGTAGAACTGGTAGTTAGTTTAATACTATCGCCCAAGCATATTTTATTGGTGGCACTACTGGAAGTTATTGTTGGTTTAGAAGCAAGAATACTATTGCCCACCGCGTCAAAACGGAAGTCCCAAATTCCTCGGCCATAAGTAGCAAATCTGGCTGTATTGGATCCTGCAATATATTCTACTGACCAATAAGCCTGAATTGGGGTGCCAGTTCCAATCAAAGAGAACCATTTATTTTGTGCGGGTATATAAGCATAAGGTCCGGCTTCTGTTGCTGCAATAATTAGTGATTCATCTGATATGGCAGAGAGTTGAAAAACAGCTGTACTTGGCATGCCACTGCTAATAGAACTAAAACTAGTACCTCCATCAGTTGATCTATACACAGGTGCATTGGAATAGCCACTTCCGGCAAAATAAACGATGTTTTTATTGATATTAGATGGGTAGAGTACAGCACCATTAAATGCTTGTGGAACTGGGCCAGTAAACCCATTTGATTTTTGCCAATCCACGCCTCGATTGGTGCTGTAAAAACAAGTACCATCGGCGGTAGCCACATAAATTCTATTGGTATCTACAGGAGAAACTGCTACAGCTGAGATGCCTGATTTGCCATCCTGACTATTGGCTTTAAAGTCATAGTTGAATTGTGTACGTGTTGTTTTAATAGCACCGGGATTTGCATCGTCAGTAACTGTTAATCTAATCAAATAACTACCATCTCCATTGTTCAAATCTCCACCTCCAATAAATACGGAATTACTGGCTGGATTTCCATTGTCACAAATTGGAAACATCCAACCAGAATTGGGTCTATAAGTGCCTGGAATTTTGGCTACTAAGTTTACAATACTTTGACTGTTTGGAAAATAATCAATGACGCCATTGGGTGCCTGTGCATACAATTTTTTACCGCCCAAAGAATAAGCCATTTTGCCATAGTTTCCGGTTTTCAATTGGGTAAAATTGAGCAACCCATTGGCTCCAATAGTGGCACTTTTTTGAATCCCTTGGTCTCTGGCTCCTGCAAAAATAATAGAAGTGTCTGTTGGAGAAGTTTTGGTTTCATGGTATTGGGTATTGTTTACCCCAGTCATGCTAATATTATAAGTGGCTTCTCCAAAATTATTACTGATATAAGCACCACCTCCAGTAGAGATAACCATGAATTCAGTTCCATTTACATCTTTGAAATATTTGAAATTGGTG
>CAMFKK010000096.1 GCA_945957225.1 uncultured Sphingobacteriia bacterium
CTACTATTATAAAGATGGAATGGATAGTGCTTCCATGATAGCTGATAATAAAATAAAAGGGCTGCCTACAAAACAAGCCATTAGTGAAAATGCACAGATGAGTTTTTCAAAATCAGGTAAGCATTTGTTTTTTGGAACAGCACCCATCTTGCCCGTAAAAGATACAACGCTTCCAGATTTTGAACGTGTATCTGTAGACGTTTGGCATTATAATGATGATTATTTACAACCACAGCAATTACGCAATTTGGAATTTGAACTCCGTAAGAGTTTTGCTGCGCGATACGATTTTGACAAAAAGGAAATGGTATCATTAGCCAACCCAGCCTATAGAAATTTGATCTTGACCAAGGAAGGCGATGGCGCTGTTGCCTATGCCATAGCTGATGGTGGCAAAAGAATTGCTGCACAATGGCAGGGTTTTACTTTGAATGATTTGATAGCCGTTGATCCCATCTCAGGGGCTACCAGTCTCATTCAAAAAGATTTCAAGGGTAATGTATACCCATCTTATACAGGTAAATATCTTTTGCAATACGATGAGCGCAAAAAACAATTCAGCGCATATGATGCAGACAAAAAAGCAAGCGTAAGGGTGGCAAAAGATATTACGGTACCGCTGTATGATGTAGACAATGATGTACCCGATGATCCAAATGCTTATGGTGTCATGGGTTGGTTAGAAAATGACGCTGCGGTTTTTATTTATGACCAATACGATATCTGGCAAGTGGACCCAACAGGTGTTAAAGCATCTGTATGTATCACGGGCGGATTGGGACGAAAAAACAAAATCACTTATCGCAATATTGTTTTGGATAGGGAAGAGAAATTTATCAAGCCCGGACAACAGTTTCTGTATGGCAGTTTTAATGAAACAACCAAGGGTAGCGGCTTACAATGGCATACACTAGGAACCAATTTTGTGCCTGCTGCAACTTATCCAGCAAGATTGTCCGCAGCCATCAAGGCCAAAGACGCAGCAGTACTAAGTTTTGGCGCTGAGACCTATGCACACGCCAGTGATATTCGTGTAGTTGCTGCAACGGAGCAGTTTGCCGATGCTAAGAACCTGCCAGGTAAACCATTGTTCCAACCCAATGCACAACAAGACAATTACAATTGGGGTACTGCGGAACTCTTTAAATGGAAGGCCTATACCGGAAAAGAAACAGAAGGTATTGTATACAAACCAGAAGACTTTGATCCCAAAAAGAAATACCCCATGATTGTGTATTTCTATGAACGCAGTAGCGATGGCTTATACAGTTATCAAGCGCCAGCCCCCACACCATCAAGATTGAATATTCCTTTCTTTGTCAGCCGTGGCTATATTGTATTTGTGCCAGATATCTGGTATAAAACCGGTTATCCTGGACAGGGTGCTTATGATTATATTTTAAGTGGTACACGTGCAGTGGTAAAACAAGGATATGTTGATAGTACCAAGATTGGTTTGCAAGGTCAGAGCTGGGGTGGATACCAAATTGTATATCTCATTACAAAGACCAATTTGTACGCTGCAGCATGGGCCGGAGCTCCGGTTGCCAATATGACTTCTGCCTATGGTGGCATAAGATGGGGTACGGGTTTGAACAGACAATTCCAATATGAGAAAACCCAGAGCCGGATTGGTGCTACACTTTGGGAGAAACCCAATTTGTATTTAGAGAATTCCGCTTTATTCTCATTGCCAAAAGTAAAAACACCTTTGGTAATAATGGCCAATGACGCAGATGATGCAGTGCCTTGGTACCAAGGAATTGAAATGTTTACTGGTCTACGCCGTTTGGGTAAACCCGTATGGATGCTGAACTATAATAATGAAGCCCATAACCTAATTGAAAGAAAGAACCGAAAGGATATTCAAATTAGAGAACAGCAATTCTTTGATTATTTATTAAAAGGAGAGAAGCCTGCTAAATGGATTGCAGAAGGTGTGCCTGCTGTTTTAAAAGGTAGGGACTGGGGGCTTGGATATTAATCAGAGCGCCAAATAATAGTCTTTTAGTAAAGCAGAAAATGCTTGGGAATAAACCCCGTTTTGTTGAATGACGATCTCTTCAACAAACGGGGTTTTTGCTGTTTGAGAGAAAATGAAAAAGCTTCTAAATGCTTTGTGTTTATGCGATTGATAAATAGTGGCTTCTGCAGATAAGTGCCAACCCAAATCAAGCGCATATTGAATAGCAGCCTCTCGGCGATGCCAGGGCAGGATCATACTCAATTGACCTGCTGGGGCTACCAGACGATTCATGGCCAAGAACAGGGCTTCTAAGGTCAAGGCACTGCTATGTAATGCTAGGTTTCTTTTAGCATCGGGCGAAGCCAAATTCTGTTCATAGAAAGGAGGATTGGAAAATACCAATTGATAGGTTTGGCTTGTTTGCCAATCATTGATATTGGCTTCAATTACCTGCAAGCGTTGATGAAAAGGGGAGGCGTTGAAATTATCCTTGGCTTGTTGGGCTGCTGCTGCTTCTATTTCTATGGCATCAATGCTGGCATAAATTTTTTGCGCCAAGATTAAACTGAGTAAACCTGTTCCTGTGCCAATATCTAAACAGTTAGCAATGCTGGGCTGATTTTCTATTTGTTTGGCCAACCAAGCCCCATACAAACACGCATCCGTGCATACTTTCATAGCTGCATGTTCTTGCCAAACGGTGAATTGTTTAAATTGAAAATAATGATTGGGCACGTTAGAAAGTCAAAATTAAAAAGTCAAAAGTCAAAAGTCAAAAGTCAAAAGTCAAAAGTCAAAAGTCAAAAGTCAAAATGTGATGGATAAATATAAAAAAGCTCCTCGATGTATCGGGGAGCTTTCCAAAAAAATAGTAAACTAACAATTATTTGTCGGCAGTAAGGCTGGCCACCAAGTACTCTTGGTTTAACCTAGCAATATTGCTGATAGAGATTTCTTTAGGGCAGGTTGCTTCACAAGCACCAGTATTGGTACATGCTCCAAAACCTTCTTTATCCATTTGAGCAACCATGTTCAATACTCGAGATTTGCGCTCAGGTTCACCCTGTGGCAACAAAGACAAGTGCGCTACTTTGGCACTCAAGAAGAGCATTGCAGAACTGTTTTTACATGCGGCCACACATGCACCACAACCAATACACATGGCTGCTGCAAATGCTGCATCAGCCTTGTCTTTGTTAATGGGTAGGGCATTGCCATCAACAGCATTACCTGTGTTTACGCTGATATATCCACCCGCTTGAATAATACGATCAAATGCAGAGCGGTCTACCATCAAATCTTTGATTACTGGGAATGCACCTGCTCTCCAAGGTTCAACAGTAATGGTTTCTCCGTCTTTGAATGCGCGCATATGCAATTGGCAAGTGGTATTGGCTTTCCATGCACCATGAGGCTTACCATTGATATACATGGAACACTGCCCACAAATACCTTCGCGGCAGTCATGGTCAAAAGCAATGGGGTCTTTACCATCGCGAATCAATTCTTCATTCAGTACATCAATCATTTCCAAAAAGCTCATTTCGGACGAAATGTTTTTTACTGGATAAGATTCAAAAGCACCTTTTTCCCTGCTATTTTTTTGTCTCCAGACCTTTACGGTCAGATTCATATTGTAATGTTCCATCTTTGCAATTTTTCAATTAAAGTCAAAAATCAAAACCAATTTATTTGTAAGAACGTTGAGAAGGTTTTACCACGTCATAAATCAATGGTTCCTTGATCAGGTTCCATTCATGTGCTGTTTTGGATTCCCATGCAGCCACATACATATAGTTGGCATCGTCACGTAAAGCTTCTCCCTCTTCTGTTTGGAATTCTTCACGGAAGTGGCCTCCACAGCTCTCATTACGGTTTAGTGCATCATGACACATTAATTCACCTAGTTCAATAAAGTCAGCTACACGATTGGCTTTATCTAGTTCAGGATTCATTTCATTGATGCTGCCAGGAATACGAACATCGCTCCAAAATTCTTTTTTCAAAGCCTGAATTTCTTGAATGGCCTGTTGCAAACCTTCTTTGTTTCTAGCCATGCCGCATTTATCCCACATAATCTTACCCAAACGCTTGTGGAAGCTTTCAACAGTTTGCTTACCCTTAATATTCATTAATTGGTTAATCCTATCTGAAACTTCTTTTTCAGCAGCTTCAAAAGCAGGGTGGGTAGTTTCAATGGCTTTGTTGTAAATCTCATCAGCCAAGCTATTACCCAGGGTATAAGGAATGACAAAATAACCATCGGCCAAGCCCTGCATCAAAGCAGAAGCTCCTAAACGGTTGGCTCCATGGTCACTGAAATTGGCTTCACCCAAGGCATATAATCCTGGTATAGTGGTTTGCAATTCATAATTTACCCAAAGACCTCCCATGGTATAGTGAACCGCTGGATAAATACGCATGGGTAATTCGTAAGGGTTCTCGCCTGTAATCTTTTCGTACATATCAAAAAGGTTACCGTATTTCTCTTTTACCACTTCCTTACCCAAGACAATAATTTCTTCCATGCTCATATTGTCCTTGCCTTCTTTACCTGCTTCAATCTTACCATAACGCACTATCGCGTCAGCAAAGTCTAGGTATACCGCTTGTTTGCTGGTACCCACACCATAACCTTCATCACACCTTTCTTTGGCAGCCCTTGAAGCCACGTCACGTGGAACCAGGTTACCAAATGCAGGATAGCGACGCTCTAAATAATAATCCCTCTCTTCTTCAGGAATATCAATGGCTTTTCTTTGATCGTCTTTCTTTTTAGGAACCCAGATTCTACCATCATTTCTCAAAGACTCTGACATCAGGGTCAATTTAGACTGATGGTCTCCACTTACTGGAATACAGGTAGGGTGAATCTGTGTAAAACAAGGGTTGGCAAATGCTGCCCCTTGACGGTGCGCCTTCCAGATAGCGGTGGTATTGCTACCCATGGCATTAGTAGACAAATAGAATACGTTTCCATAACCACCTGTGCAAAGCAAAACCGCGTGTCCAAAATGTCTTTCTAATTCTCCGTTTACCAGGTTACGTGCAATGATACCTCTAGCTTTGCCATCAATTTTTACAATCTCCAACATCTCGTGACGGGCATACATTTTTACATTACCCAATGCCACTTGTCTTTCCAAAGCTTGGTAAGCACCTATCAATAATTGCTGTCCGGTTTGACCAGCAGCATAAAAAGTTCTTTGTACCTGTGTTCCACCAAAAGAACGGTTACTCAATAATCCTCCATATTCACGCGCAAAAGGAACACCCTGTGCCACACATTGGTCAATAATATTGGCACTTACTTCTGCCAAACGGTGTACGTTGGCTTCCCTTGCACGGTAGTCACCACCTTTAATGGTATCATAGAATAAACGGAATACAGAGTCTCCGTCATTCTGATAGTTTTTGGCCGCATTAATACCGCCTTGGGCGGCAATGGAATGCGCTCTGCGCGGTGAGTCTTGAAAGCAAAATGCTTTTACTTTATAACCCAATTCTCCAAGAGCCGCTGCTGCGGAAGCACCAGCAAGACCGGTACCCACGATGATTACTTCCAACTTACGTTTGTTGGCAGGATTCACCAGTTTGCAATGGCCCTTGTATTCCGTCCATTTATCATCTAAAGGTCCCGAAGGGATTTTGGCATCTAACATACATCGAAATGTTTACTATGATTAGAATATACTGTTTGTAAGAATGATTCCGTATTTATCGGAATCTTGTTTAAATAACCCAACCCAAATAAAAGCTGAGTGGCATTAGTGCAAATACTATGGTGATTACTACAGAAAATCCAAGACCAAGACTAACCAGCATCAAATTGTATTTTCTGTTATGTACACCTACAGTACGGAAAGCACTTTGGAATCCATGCGCCAAGTGATAGCCCAAAGAAAGGCAACCCAATACATAAACAATTACCACCCATAATTCACTAAAGGTTTCTCTCATTTTGGCATAAAGGTCAATTTCTTCCCCAAGCACAAAATTTTGGTGAGACCTATTAGGGAACCAGAAATCTGACATATGAAGCACTAAAAATAAAAGAATCAAAGTACCCAAAATACCCATGCTGCGGCTATACCATTTGCTACCATCGCTGTAAGCAACTGCATACCCAATACTACGTTTTTTCCTATTGTCTAATTCTAACATCAGACCCTGTACTATATGTAGAATTAATCCTAGGAATAATCCTATTTCTAAAATACGTGGAACAACATTGGATCCCATAAAATGGGCACCTTTGTTAAACATTACTCCGCCATCATTTGCCCAAATACAGGCATTTAGACCAGCGTGAACAATTAGAAAAAGAATCAAGAAAATCCCAGTAAATGCCATTACCAGTTTCTTTCCTACCGATGAAGTGAAGACTTGTTTCCAGGTCATATTGCAAGTTTAGTTTTTGAGAAATCGCTGCAAAAATAACGCATCCATCAATGCCATAATTGAAAACTTGTTTTTTTTGTACAATTATTGAGACAACGTTTGCGTGAGATTGTTTGGTAAAATCTATAAAAAAGGGTATTTGTTGAATGCTTTTTTCACAGCAATAGGCTTTGACTGAACAGGCATTTGACCGCTCACATAAAAAACACCCCGTTCTAAGGGAATCGCTGCTTACATTTGGAATATGTTAAAACTCTTCAGCATTCTATGGAATAGCTTCAAGATGGCCGTGCAGGAATTGCGGGTAAATAAGCTGCGTACCTTTCTGTCTTTGTTTGGAATTACCATTGGTATTTTCTGCATCATTGGCGTACTAGCCACCGTAGACAGTTTGGAACAAAAAGTCCAGAACGATATTAAATCACTTGGAAATAATACCATCTATATTGACAAGTGGAACTATGGTGGTGGTCCTGATTACCCCTGGTGGAAATACGTGAAGCGTCCTGTTCCTAAGTACGATGAAATGAAAATTGTAAAAGAAAAAAGCCAATTGGCAGCCTATGCTACTTTTTTCATGAGCAATAATGTAAATGCAAGTTATATGGATAATATCCTTAATAACGTGAATCTCTATGGCATTACAGAAGACTTTAATAGCATTCAAACCATTGATATTGCCCATGGGCGATATTTAAATGAGTCTGATTTTGAAAGGGGTGGTCCTACCTGTTTAATTGGATATACCGTAGCTGATGAATTGTTTGGCTCTCAAGAAAAAGCGGTTGGTAAAGAGATCTCTTATAATGGGAAGCGACTAATTATAGTTGGGATCATCAAAAAACAAGGTCAGAGTTTGATTGGCGGTTTTAACTATGATCAATGTATCATGGTTACTTATAGGTATTACTCATCTGTGTACAATCCTGATTTTAGTAACCCTAGTATCATGGTACAGGGAAAACCAAATGTTTCATCCAAAGCTTTACAAGATGAATTAACTGGGGTGATGCGTCAGTTGAGAAGATTAAGTCCCTTGGATGAGGACAATTTCTCTTGTAATGATGTTGCCATGTTTAGTGAACAAGTAAAAGGGTTCTTTGGGCAAGTAAGTGCTGGTGGATGGGCCATTGCAGGATTGAGTTTGATTGTAGGTGCTTTTGGGGTGGCCAATATTATGTTTGTAACCGTGAGAGAAAGAACCAGTCAAATTGGTTTGAAAAAAGCACTGGGGGCCAAGCGTAGCACCATTCTTACGGAATTCCTGATTGAAAGTGCCTTCTTGTGCATCATTGGTGGTTTGGTAGGTTTATTCCTGGTATGGTTACTGTCTTTGGCTTTAACCAGTATTTTACCATTTCCAATATTCATTGCACCCAATATTGTTACCCTAGCCATGAGTATTTGTATAATTCTTGGAATTATCTCTGGAATTATCCCAGCTTCTATTGCGGCAAAAATGGATCCAGTGGTAGCCATCAGAACCAAATAGTGTTTGATCAATATACTTTTCAAAGAGGCTGTCTCAAAAGGGGCAGCCTCTTTTTATTTGAGAAACCAGTTTTTTG
>CAMFKK010000097.1 GCA_945957225.1 uncultured Sphingobacteriia bacterium
AGTTAAATCAGGCACTTACGATTGTGGTGTCAACAATTTTATGTTGGGTGTAAATCGCTATTTTGCTGCAACTGATAAAGTGGAAGCATTTGGGGGTGGATTAATTGGAATTACTAGTTTTAAGATTGGAACTGCTTCTGCTACTAAATTTGGATATGGATTCCGTTTGGGTGCCAATGTATGGGCAACCCCCAAAATGGGGCTAAAATTTCAAGCACAGTTAATGTCTGCTAGTCAGGCAGTGGGTGGTGGTTTCTATGTTGGTACTGGTGGTACTGGCGCCGGAGTTTCTTCTTATTCTTCGTTTTACCAATTTGGATTGGGGGGCGGTTTGGTATTCAAACTGGGTCAATAATTTAGAATGAAAGTTGGGCCTGTTTTGTCCTTTGGGATGAAACAGGCTTTTTTATTGTCCAATTTCATGGTTTCCATTAAGAATAGATACTTTTACATTCTTATATAGCTTATGCATTTATCCCATAAAAAATACCTGTTTTTCTTTTTTTTGATGATAAAAGCTAGTCTCCTATTTGGGCAAACTGATACTACTGTACTCAATAATGCCATTCCACAAAAAGACTTGATAGATTATCTTAGACATTATACCAAAAGCAAGGGAAAAGCCCCAGACACAAGTATGCAGGTTGGTAGATTATATAAGACCTATTTACCTGTTTTGGGATATGGACCTGCAGTAGGATTTGTATTTGGCGGCGGAATTAGTTTTAGCAGCCTTTTAGGGAAAGCAAGTAGCACTCATATTTCATCGGCTTTATTAAATGCCAGTGTTACTACTAAAGAGCAGTTTTACATGAACTTGCGAACCAATCTTTATTTGCCAAATGACAAATGGATCTTGCAAGGAGATTTTAGAATCATGTTGTATGCGCAGCCCACTTATGGGTTAGGAATTCACAAAAACGAATCTGATTCTGGGCAAAATATGCGCTTTAATTATTTTAGATTTTATGAAAAAGTCTATAGAAATGTGGCCAAGCATTTTTATATGGGAATGGGAGTTCAATTGGATAAGCATTTTCAAATAAGAGATGAACAATTAGATCTAGACTTACCAGGATTAAGGGTTACAGATCACTATGCTTATTCTCAAGCCAAGGGATATGATCCAGAAAAATATACCACATTGGGTTTGTCTTTAGATGTTCTTTATGATAGCAGGGACAATTCTATTAATTGCTACAAAGGAGCATATGCGCAATTGTCCTATAGACAAAACCTAAGCTTTTTGGGTAGTACACAAAGCAGTAGTTCTTTGTTTTATGATTTACGCAAGTATATTGTAATAAACAATCGCGCAACTGATAAATCCATCCTAGCTTTTTGGAGCTGGGGGCAGTTTAATACCAGTGGTAATATTCCTTATTTGGCCCTGCCCTCTATTGGTTGGGATACCTACAATAGATCAGGAAGGGGGTATGTACAAGGCCGATTAAGGGGGACTAATATGATGTATTTGGAGTCTGAATACCGGTTCCCACTTACTGCAAATGGTTTTCTTGGTGCCGTAGTTTTTATAAACGGTACAACTGCATCCAGTGATTTTCAAAAACAATCTTTATTTAATAGCACAGCCATTGGATTTGGTGCTGGATTTAGGGTTAAAATGGACAAACGTTCAAGAACCAGTATTGGGGTTGACTTGGGAATGGAAAACGGGAATACCAGAAGAATTTATTTTAACTTGCAAGAGTGCTTTTAAATTAACAACTAAACCATTTATATGAAAAAAATCATTGTATTGCTGTTGATGGCTTCATTTGCCATGTCTTGTGGAACGGTTGCTAAGATTGAAAAATCTTGGAGAGACCCGGATACCCAAGTAAATATGGAAGAGTTAAATAAAATTCTGGTAGTTGCGCATTTACGCAATGAAGCAGATAGGCGCTCTACCGAAGATAGAATGGCGGCATATTTAGATGGAAAGGGAGTTGTTTCTTATACTTTTTTGACAAAGAATGAGAATGAAGAAAACAAAGAGAAAGTTCGTGCCAAACTTAAAGCAGATGGATTTGACGCTGTAGTAGTGATGCGTTTATTAGACGTTGACAAAGACGTGCAATATGTACCAGGTACCATTAGTACTTATCCAACCTATTATAGGGGATTCTATGGTTATTACTATAACAGTTTTAACCGTTTTTATGATCCAGGTTATTACCAAACCACCAAAACTTATTTGGTAGAAACCAATATCTATTCTCTAAAACAAGATAAGTTGATTTTTAGTGCAGTAACTTCTACTGCTAATCCAGAAAACTTAGATAAGCTTACCAATGCGGTAACTAAATCGGTATACCAGAAAATTAAATCAGAAGGGTTTATCAAGGGTTTAAAATAAGTTTTCAAAGACAAGTATTTTAAAGACATGGATATTGAACTATTAATTCCCATTGCATTTAAGCAAAAAGGTTTTGCTACTCAAGAAAATTGTATTGTTTTAGCAGGGGATATTGGTGGCACAAAGGCCAATATGGCACTTTGCCGTTTTCATGCTGGCGGAATGGAATTGATTAAAGAGAAACGTTATGTGAGCAAGGAACATGTGAATTTTGGAAATATCATAACTGATTTTATTGCTGGAGAGCAGCAGCCTCAAAAACTATGTTTATCAGTTGCAGGGCCAGTGATTGATGGAAAAGTAAAATTCACCAATTTAAGTTGGGAAATTGATAAGGTAGAGATTAGTAAGATGTTGGGTGGATGCCCGGTTGCCATTTTAAATGATTTGGAAGCAACTGCTTATGGATTGGCTGCATTAAAACCATCGGAGTTGCATGTCTTACACAAAGGTACCAATGTAACTCCAGGGAATATTGGTATTCTTGCTGCGGGAACCGGTTTGGGAGAAGCCGGATTATTCTTTGATGGTAAAACATATCATCCATTTGCAACAGAGGGAGGTCATGCAGATTTTGCACCAAGAACCAAACAAGATATAGCCATTTTGCATTTCTTACAAACAAGACATGAACACGTTAGTTGGGAGAGATTATTAAGTGGTCAGGGAATTGTTACTATTTGGGAGTTTTTAACCCAAGCAGAATATAAAACCTGTAAGCAAACCATCATGGATCAAATGAAAACCATGGATCCTGCAGCTGTTATTAGCAATGCAGCAAAGGAAGGGGCTTGTCCTGTTTGTATGGAAGCCATTGCCTTATTCAATAGGTTCCTAGCCATTGAAGCCGTGAACCTGATTTTGAAGTTCAAAGCCACGGGTGGATTGTATTTGGCAGGAGGGATTGCCCCCAAACTATTAGCGTTGTTAGATCCTACTGTATGGGATCAGGTCTTTGAAGCAAGTGGAAGAATGCGTCATTTATTAGCTGAAGTATCTGTTTATATAATGATGAATGAAAAAGCCCCCATGTTGGGTTCTATTTATTATGCAGGTTTGAATTTGTAAAGTATCTTAAATTATGAAGATTGCCATTATTAACGGACCCAATTTGAATTTGCTTGGAACGCGCGAGCCAGGTATATATGGTTCTCAAAGTTTTGAACAATATTTTGAATCATTGCAGCAACGGTTCCCTGAATTAGTTTTCAACTATTTTCAAAGTAATATTGAAGGCGAGTTGGTGACTGAGTTGCAAAGGGTTGGTTTTGATTATGATGGTATAGTATTAAACCCTGCAGCCTATACCCATACTTCTGTGGCTATAGGTGATGCCATTGCGGCTATTTCATCTCCTGTAATAGAAGTACATATCAGTAATGTACACGCAAGAGAGGATTTTAGAAAATTGTCCCATGTGTCTGGTAAGTCAATTGGTTGTATTACGGGCCTAGGTTTAAAAGGCTATGAATTAGCGGTGCGATGGCTTATAGACAATCACGCAACAAAACATGCATAAAAATTTTCCAAATTTTGGTAAACAGTTGGTACTAATAGTATTGGGTATTGCCCTTTTAAAATTAGTAGTGGCTGCTTTATTAGAATTAGGAAATGATGAAGTCTATTATTGGACCTATGCAATTGCTTCTGATTGGAATCATTTTGACCATCCTCCTATGGTGGGTTGGATGATTCAATTAACATCAATCAATCTTCACTGGGTATCCGAAATTTCTTTGCGATTAGGTCCTATTCTGGGTTCCATGCTGAGCTGTTTTTTTGTCTACAAAACCATGGAAATACTGGCTTCAAAAAAGGCAGCTTATTTTACTGCTTTACTGTATCAGTTTTCTATTTATACCGGTGTAATTGCAGGTTTGTTTGTATTGCCTGATGCACCTCAAATGCCATTTTGGACTGCTGCATTATATTTAATGGCGAAACTACTATTTCAAAAAGGAGCCGAAGAAAACACCCTCAACTGGGTAATACTTGGAGCCTTAATAGGATTGGCTGTTTTATGTAAAGTTCACGGACTGTATTTATGGGTGGGGTTTGGGTTAAGTTTGATTTTATTAAAACCAAGATGGTTATTGAAATGGCAATTGTATTTTTCTATATTAATTACCCTGCTTTGTCTAATCCCCATTTTGTATTGGAATATCAGGTATGATTTTATTACTTATCGGTTTCATTCTGAAAGAGTAACCCATACCAGTTTGCAATGGGATTCGCTTTTGCAAGAATTATTAGGAGAAGTGGCTTATCAAAACCCCATGATTTTTTTGTTGATATTGGTCTCACTGTTGGCATATTTTAAAAGACGTATCCGATTTGAGAAAAAAGAAACTGCCTTATGGTTGTTTTGTATGAGTCTTCCCATGATTGTATTGTTTTGGGGAATAGCATTATTTAATCCAACCTTACCACACTGGACAGGTCCAGCATATATTCCACTCTATTTTTTTTGCGGTATTTATATTGCTAATCATGGTCAACAACTAAAAAGAAAGTTATTGATTGCAAGTGCCATTTTGTTAATGCTGGTGCTGGTAGCAGGTGTAGCGGTAATCCGTTTGTCGCCAATCAATTTTGGTAGCCAAGAGAAAAACAATTATGGAGAATATTGCCCAACTCTAGACCTAACAGGATGGGCCAATTTTAGTCAAGATTTTGCACAAATGGCTAGAAAGGATCAGGCTGCTGGAATCATGAAATCTAATAGTCCCATATTGGTATCCAAATGGTTTCCGGGAGGACATCTAGAATTTTATACGGCTAGAAAATACGGGTTTAATCTGATAGGTGTAGGTGCGCTAAAGGACCTGCATAAATTTGCATGGTTAAATCACCAAAGACCTGGTTTGAAAATAGGGGATGATGCTTATTGTATTGTTCCATCTAACCTGCCAATGGATGTTGCTGCTGTTTATGGTGCATATTTTACCAAAATTGATCAACCAGTTCTAATTAATCAGGTAAGAAACAAAGGGGTGGTCAGGTATTTTTGGGTTTATCGCCTAAAACACTGTAAATCATTGCCAGTTGATCCATTGACCATATCTGGCAATTAAGTTTTATTGTTTAGCAGGAATACTATCTGTAGGGGCTTTGAATTGAATCTGGTCTTCTTTGTTACCAAATAATTTGTCAAAATCGCGTCTATAGGAAATACTTACGCCCTGTCTATTTCTTCTTCCAAAAGTAGAACCACTAATGTCTAGACTGTTTTTGGTAAAGACAATGGCTCGGAGTTTTTTGTCCTTGGTTAGGATAAACTCAATATTAAAATCGGGTAACCATTGAAAATTACCATTTTGTATGGCAGATGAGTTTGTCAAATTAAAGTCCAAATCGCTACCAAGTGTTACCACAATATTGTTATTGGCAAATGCATATCCCAATTTCATATTCACCCTTGTTCGGTCAAGACTATTGCTATTGGCTGTTACACCACTACTCACGTCTAATAAGGAATTGCTGCTATAGACGGAAGCACCCACGTCAAAGCGTAAACTCTTGTCTCCTGTAATTTTATAAAGAATATTAGAGACCGCTTTATTGATTTCCTTGGTCAACATCTGAGAAATGGTATTAACGCCTAAGGAATAAGGATTAGTGGCGGTACTATTATTATTACCTGTTGGCGCAAAGGAGCCAAGTACAATTAAGAAAGAGACTTGTTTTAAAATTTCATTATCGTCTTTTTCAATCCTGCTTAAAAATGCCGCAAATTCATTGTCTGTTTTTACGGGGCTGCCCTGTGGAAATTCCAATTTAAATTTGATACTAGGCAGGTTGAGTTTGTCCCTTAATTGGGCAATGACATAAACGTCTCCACGATAGGCCTTAACCGCTCCGCTAAAATTATTATTACCCACCAGGTCACTCATGCTTACGCGCTCTGCTGTGTATTGGGCGTCTATATGTAGGTCAGCTTTGTAAGGGTCTCCATTCCATTCAATATAGTTGCCAACATCATTCAATAATACAAAGGGTTTTCGAATAAAGGACTGGAAATTGAAGTCATAACTTCCCCTGTCAATATTGTAACGCCCTCGAATGGTTAAGGGGTCAATAGTGCCTGCATGAATCCTTAATCGGCCATTGCCAACTGCCTTAATCACATCCCCAGAAAGGTCGTCTAGAATTACATCAATAGCTACTTTGTTATTGGCGGTTAAGTCTAAGTCTACCCCCAAATTAAAATTGCTATTTGACTTTACGGCTTCCATTTCTTTGCCGTATTGTTTGAACACAATAAAATCGGCTTGCCCGCTTTCCTTACTAGTACTATTGGGAAGTATTATATGGGAGCTATCGGTTGCTTCTGCAACTATATTCATTTTAGCATTGTATTCAGGCCCCTTAAAACTCATTTGGGCCTTACCAATGGCTTTTCCATAAAACTGTTGGTTGTCTTTGAATTTGGTATCTATTAATAATAACTTATTGGTATTTAAGTCAAAGTCAAATACCATATTTTTAAAACCCTTTTCAAATAATTTCCCTTTGATAGATCCTTTGTTATTGAATTTATCTCTGATGACAATATCTCCAAAATTGATTCCATCTTCTTCAAATTTCACCTCAGCGGAATCAATCCAATATTGTACTTGCGTATAATTGACCTTCATGCTTGCTTTACGCAATTGAATCCTACCCAATAAGTCAGGCGCATTTGGGTCTCCACTGATAGATAAATTGCCTTTTGCCCTACCAGAAATATCACTAAATAAGTCTCCTATAAAACGGTGTAAAATACTGATCTTGCTATCTTCTAATTGGATATCTGTGAGCAAGGGTTTGCCAATACTATCTTGCAGGTTGTAACTGCCTTTAGCACTTAATCGATAGGTCTCATTAGGCGATTGAAGCGTAAAAGGAATCATCCCCGTTTTACTATCATATGCAGCATTGATTTTTACCAAACCAATACTGTCTTCATCCAACCTAAATTGTTCTGTGTTTAACTGTGCTTCTGCGTGAAACTGACCAAAGAAATCACTGAGTACAATATTGCCACTGCTAATTCCTTCAATTCTAGGATTCTTGAAAAACACATGAGTGATATCACCTAAAAAAACATTTTTTAAGTTTACAATCAGGTTATTGGTATTGCCCCCATCTTCTTCCTCAGTTTCAACTTTTATTTCTTGAAAACCCTGTGTTAATAAAACATTCTTGGCGTCAATATTATTATTTCTAATTACCAGTTCACCATTCTTTTCAATATTCCATTTCTTTTCATTCAATACAAAACTGGAAGGTCTAAACTGGATTCTAAATCCATTTTGAAAAGTATAGGCGTCTGCAAAAATTTCTGCA
The DNA here is from genome assembly GCA_945957225.1 of uncultured Sphingobacteriia bacterium. Lineage (GTDB taxonomy): Bacteria > Bacteroidota > Bacteroidia > Chitinophagales > Chitinophagaceae > Sediminibacterium. The sequence continues at coordinate 7,688 of CAMFKK010000097.1, forward strand.
TCATTTAATGTATTGTCCGCACTTGTTTTTATGGATACAATAGAATGGTCATTCATGGCCGTTAATTCCATATGGGAATTTGGAAAACGAATGCTATCACTAATATGGATACTTCCTACGTCTAAACCTAGTTTAAGGGTATCCATATTTCCCTTGCCTTGTAG
>CAMFKK010000098.1 GCA_945957225.1 uncultured Sphingobacteriia bacterium
TTTATTGCCAATGTAGAAGAGATTGCCCAATTATATCAAAGCCTTTATCATCAACATCCCAAAGGTCAAGCTGAATTTGCCAATTTATTAGAAACCATTGCAAGAGCATATGCCAATAGACCTGATGTTTTAAAACAAAAAGACGAAGAAAAGGAAGAGCAAGGAAATTGGTTTTTAAGCAACCAATTAACGGGTATGAGTTTATATGTAGATAGGTTTTGTGGAAGCTTAAAAAAACTTCCTTCAAAACTTAGCTATTTTGAGGAATTAGGCGTAAACTATCTTCACCTCATGCCCATTTTTGAGAGTCCAGAGGGAGAAAGCGATGGCGGTTATGCTGTATCAGATTTTAGAAAAGTGGATCCCAGATTTGGAAGCTTAACAGATTTACAAACTGTTCAAACTGCCATGCGTGAACAGGGCATGTATTTGATGATTGATATAGTATTGAATCATACTTCATATAGACACCAATGGGCAGAAAAAGCCAAGGCCGGTGACAAACGTTATCAGGATTATTTTTACATGTATGATGACAGGTATATTCCCAATCAGTTTGAGGAAACAATGCCTGAGATTTTTCCAGAATCAGCACCCGGTAGCTTTTCTTATGTGCCGGAGTGTAACAAATGGGTCATGAGTGTATTCCACAATTATCAGTGGGATTTAAATTATACCAATCCAGAAGTGTTGGTCATTATGTTGGATACTATTTTCTATTATGCCAACCTTGGTGTAGACGTATTAAGAATTGACGCCCCTGCTTTTATTTGGAAACAAATTGGTACTAGTTGTCAGAATTTACCTGAAGCGCATAACCTGCTTAGATTAATCAAACTATGTGTGCAAGTAGCTGCACCAGGAATGGCCTTATTAGGAGAAGCTATAGTAGCACCCGCGGAGATCATGAAATATTTTGGCACGGGCCGATTTACAGCCAAAGAATGTGATTTTGCCTATAATGCTACACAGATGGCATTGCAATGGGATGCATTAGCAACTGGCGATACCCGAGTAATGTTAGCAGCACAACATGAAATATTACAAAAACCATTTGGATGTTCTTGGATAACCTATACCCGTTGTCACGACGATATTGGATTGGGTTACGACGATAATATGATTAGAGCGGCGGGGTTTAATGCCTATGAACACAGGAAATTTTTGAAAGAGTATTATTCTGGCGCCCTTCCTTATTCACCCGCTTCCGGAGCTTTGTTTTCCGTAAATCCTAAAACTCAGGATGCAAGAATTAGTGGGTCTTTGGCATCGCTTTGCGGACTAGAAAAAGCCATTAATCGCAATGATACAAACGCCATAGATATTGCCCTGGAAAAAATTACGCTTATGCAGGCCCAGTCTATGTTTATTGGTGGTCTTCCTATTCTATTCTATGGAGACGAAATAGGCAGCACTAATGATTACAGTTATTTAAATGATCCCGGAAAAAGTTATGACAATAGATGGATGCATAGACCCATCATTGATTGGGAAAGGGTAGAAAAAATAAAAGAGCCAGATTCCATTGAGGCAAAAGTATTTGCGTCTACAAAAAAACTGATTCAGATTAGAAAGAATAATCCAGTTTTTGCAGATACAAAAAATCTTACCTGGTTAACGCCTTACAATATTCATGTTGCTGGCTTTATCCGCTCTAATGAAGAACAAACATTTTATTGTCTGTTTAATTTTAGCGGACAAGCAGCTTACCTAACCTGGTTTGCTTTTAAGAATCATAAGAAAAAAGGCAGCAAGCTATTTGACCATTGGTCTGAAACCCACTACCAAATTGGGCATGATCATGAATACCTGATTATTCCAGCTTATGGTTTTTGTATTTTAGAACTTGTTTAATGCTATTTGAGTTGCCATAATTGACCTTCATACTGAAAAGGCATTAGCTCCAAATAGTATTTATCTGGCTCAGAAATGAACTCAAAACAGAGATGATAATGTTCTTTTAAAAATCTAAACATTTTAGACTTGCTAAAAAAGATACAAGCATATGATGCGTCTAATCCATAAAATTCAGGCGGAACATGTTGAATAGCATATCTATCTGTTTCACCATCAATATAAGCAGTTGTATCAAACAACAAATACTTAATTCCAGTTTGTGCTACCTGCTCCAAAAGTTGGAATGCCGTTCCTATATATTGTATAACACCATTAAATATAATGATATCTGGTTGGTGTTTGGTTAAACAATCCTCTATAGTAAAATAAAAATGCAATTGTTCAGATTCAAATAATTCCTTACCGGCTTTTACATAATTTTCCTGTTCCACTACACACCAATCCAATCTACTCAATCCTTTAAGAAAAGACCTGTTTTGAAAATAACTAGTACCCAATGACCCCCCAAAATCAAGTACCGTTAACTGATTACCATTCTGTGATGCCAACATTAAAAGCGTAGAAAGCAAAGGAAAATTCATTTTAATCTGATCATACTCAATCCCATCTCTTTCAAAAGGGACTAATCCATCTCTCACTTTACCTGTTGATTTGATAATACTTTGAAGAATATGATCTGCATCATAGCCACCAGCCTTTTGTTTTGCCGCGTCAAAACTGGGAAAATTTCCTTTCCAACCATATTTAAAACTAAACCACCTAATTGTATGAAAAATAGGGGGCACTAGCTGTTTGACCAAATAATGCATTTTAAGCTTTTTTTAAAATTACAAAGAAGTATTGTGATTGTTCACAACTCTATGCAAAAGCTGGCCTAAAATTCTTTGTACACTAGAAAACAACATGGCGGTTGACCAACCAAACAAGAGAATTCCACTCATGGCTTCAAAACCGCTCATGATTCGCCACTGTGGTTCTAAAACAATATCGCCATAGCCAACTGTAGCATAAGTAACCATGGAAAAATACAAGGCTTCTTCAAAATTAGCCAATTGCCTTATTTCCGGAACCATTAAATAAACAGATGCCCAAATCATGATTTCTATAAAATGAAGCAGCATAAGTATTAAGGCCGTAACGGACAAAACCTGTAATGCGGTGCTAAAACCCCATTTCTTGACAGATTTTTGCTGTTTCCTATACAAATAGACAACCAAATAAGTTGTTCCAAATCCATGTACAAATATGGATGCAATAATAATTCCAATACTGAAAAGGACCGGTAAGAACATATCCTTGCTTTATTTCAAATTTAAAGGAAAAACCAGCGTAGCCCTAAATAAAGACAAAGAAAATACCCATTAGAGGGTATTGCTGTTTTAGGCATAAGAAGTTCCTTTGAGTAAAATATTTACTCATTCCCTGTAATAGGATGCCTAATAGTTTTCAGTTTTTTAACCATTACGCTAATTGCAGATGCCAAGGATATAAATTCAGCTGATTTTAAATAAACATGATAAACATGATTAGATCATTGCTATTAATTTGTGTACTCATCTTCTGTGCGGCTTGTAACAATAATAATGGCAAATCTTCGCAAGAAGGAAACGCGTACATTCCAGATAGTATCAAAGCTTCAACAGATGCTATGGGGAATCCTGTATCTGAGGATAGAAAATTTATCAGAACAGCAGAACTAAAGTTCCAAGTACAGGATGTTACAACTACAACAACCAATATTGAAAAATTAGTTAGAAATCAAGGAGGGTTTGTAATTTATACCAATCTCTCAAGCAATGTAGACAATAAGGAAACCTATCAAATAAGTAGAGACAGTAGTTTGGAAACTATTCATTACACTGTAACAAATGAATTAAAATTACGCATCCCCAATAGAAAATTTGATAGTACACTTCAAGCTATTACCGTACTGGTTGATTTTATGGATTATAAAGTAGTAAGGGCAGACGATGTTTCCTTACAAATATTGGACAACCAATTCACTAAAAAGAGGGCTAATAAAACAAGTGCTAAAAGTTCTGCAGAAACTGAGAATTATAATAAAGAACAAGCAGATGATGCTGAAATAGTTGAAAGAGGTTTGTCAGATCAATTGAGATATAGCACCATTAGTTTGATCTTCTCCCAAAGACAAAGTATTAAACGTTCCATGATTCCCAATAACAAAGACATTGCGGCTTATACCCCAAATATATTTGTGAAAATCTGGGATGCCATTAAAATGGGATGGAACAAAGTTGAAGACTTATTCTTATTTGTTGTTGAAATGTGGGGATTTATTTTAATAGCCATTCTAGCATGGCTGCTATTCAAAAGATTTAGCAATAAATCAAATAGGAATCAAAATTTAAAACCATGATTGAGATTGACAAGCATCAAACCTTACCACTAACCGCTCAAGACAAGCAATTTTTGGAAACTCGTTTATTAGAATCTAAAAAGGATTTTAAATTAAATCTGATCATCTTTATCATCATTTGGTTAATCTCTCCTTATTTGAGATCCCTTTCCGGCAAGGATCCTTTAATTGAAGAAATGAGTTATCCTTTAGCACTGGCCGTAATGTCCCTATTTTTCTTTGGCTATTTAGGATACTACTATTACAAAGGATTAAATCAAGTAAAGCAGGCTTTAAAAACAGATTTTAAAATAGCGCTACACAGTATTGTAGTAAAAAAGAAAAACGCTCCTATGTTTCATAGAAGCGAATTCAGATTAGAATTGACTTGCAAGGAATTTAAATACCACTATTTTCCGTTAAACTTAATGAATGAGTTTCCCCAGGGTCAATTACTCTATATTGAAATGAGTGGGGCAGGTAAACAATTGTTAGCAATAAGAAATGCCTAAAGCTTAATTCCAATACTGCAACTAAAATTCCTACCATCTGAAGACCAAATACCAGGGCCAGGATACATTAAAGGTCTTTTGGTAAAATATTGCTTGTCTGTAATATTATTAAAATTGAATTTCAAATTGAATATTTTATTGATTTGCCAACTTGCATTTAAGTCTAATAACCCATAAGCAGGAACCAAACCTACTGCACCAGTTAAGGCTGTTGGAGTAACCGTATTAAAAGGGTCAGAAAAAGTTTCAGCAGTGTAACTATATAAGAGAGTTGTGCTAAATTTCTTTAAACGAATCGTGAACCCATTTCTGCTGGTTAATTCAGGCGCAGACTCTACTTTATTGCCCGATATATCAGTGTTTTTGGTGCCTTGTTTTATATTAGCTTTTACATACCTAGCTTGCATCAAATTAGTAGATGTAAACAAGCTTAACAAGGCATTCTTATCCAATGGTTGATCCCATTGAATAAATAATTCCAAACCTTTACTAATAGAATTACCAATATTGGTTTTGTAAGTATATAACACTCCGCTAGCATCTATGCCTGCAATAGTTCCAAAACGATTAAATTCTCTAAGTATAAAAGCAGTCAAGTCCCATTTTATAGATTTCCAAGAGCCTCTGAATCCAAGCTCTAAATTATCGCCCTTTACATCTTTAATTAAGGTGTCAATTGTTTCATAAACGGATCCTGGTATTAAGTCTTTAAAAATCATTGGGCGATAAGACTGTGACCATCCTACATAAAAAAGTGTTTGTTTGCTAAACTGGTATTGAATACCTGCACCAAAAAGTGGAAATTTATGGACAAGGTCAAATGGAATTTTATCACTTGGATAATAAGCAATCTGACCACTCATTTGACTAATGCCTTGTTCATACCTTAGACCTGCTGTAACAGACCAATGTTGATTGAATTGGAGCTTCCCCTCCGTAAAACCTGCCAGGTTTTTAGTTTTGAAATGCAAGTCTCTTCCCCAAACAGGATTCACAAGTGTTATGTTGTAGTCTGAGCCAGTTGTACCAACCCCTAATTGTCTTCTATGCAAATCATTATTCATGAATTGTAGACCCGCCACCAAATTAGTTGGCTTACCAAATAATTGAAACTGTTGCAACAATCTTACTTCATATGTATGACTATTAAATTGGTCTATATCAACCTGACGATTATTATATTGACCTGTACCAGGATTGATAGAATCGGTCACATTTGCAGGCCTATCAAACAAAACACTATTTCTGCTCCCTAAAACAGCTGAGGCAATGAATTGCAATTTTAGATGTTTATTGAGTCGCCAATCTATGTTTAAAGAAGGCACATGAATTTCAGGGCTAAAATAATTTCTGTTTCTGGTAGACATTCGAGGATCTTTTAAAAACATAGGGTCCGATAAAGGTCCGGGAAGCCTATACAGATAAGTAGACCTAGCCCATTCAAATTTAATGGATAGCGCTTTAGACGGATTAAATTCCAACATAAGGTTTTCAGCTTGTGAACTGGTAGATTCATTTTCTCTATAACCATCTTTAGACTTACGGTATAAATAGGCATAGTATTTGAATTTACCCAATTGTCCACCAACGGCATTATAAGAACTAACTAATTGATAAGAGCCAATTGTATTTATAGATTCAAAACCAAAAACCTTTGCACTATCTTCTCGCTTATTAATATAATTCAGCATTCCACCAAACTGTGCACCATACTGTAATGATCCCGTACCCCTAACAAATTCAATATGGTCAATACTTTCCATGGGCATGCTATAATGACTAGCAGGATATCCATACATGTCAGAGTTAGTAAGAACTCCATCCTTTCTGATATTTAAATCCCAACCACGGTGTGGATCTAGGCCTCTTGTAGCTATATTTACTTGGTTTCCAGACCCATCCATATCGTAAACAAATACACCGGGAATTTTTGAGAATAATTGTCTTCCAATTTTTGAAGAAAGATCAACATCTGAATGAATTAAAGATACCGTTTCCGTTTTCTTTCCACTATACAAATAAGTGCCCGCAGTTTCAGGAAGCCAAGTTTTATTGGGCAGAAAAGCGTTAATTATTATTGAATCTAATATTCGTATAGAAGCACTATTTTGACTTAGTGTTTGTGTTTTGCTTGGTATACTTGAAAATAAAAATAGTAGAGCTAAACAAAAATATCTCACTTTAGTATAATTTAATTCACCCTACAATTGTGTAGGGTGAATTTTAAAAATTAATTGTTTTACAAACTTTAAAAAACTAGAACCTTACACTAAATCCAAGATTGATGGAATAGTCTGCAAATGCAGCATCGCCCTGCGCATAAACGCCGGTAAGGTCCGTCCTAATCTTGTCGGGAACACTTTGGGTTCTGTTCCGCACCAATGCTACTGGAACATATGCATAGAAGTTAAGACTCTTAACACTATAAGTAATACCAGGTTCTGCAGTCAAGATTCTGCCTGGTCGGCGGAAACCTTCGCTACCACCAATTAAATCATGTACAGGAATACATTCATATCTTAATCCACCAGAGAAAGTGAGTTTACCATTATAATAGTTGGCTCCTACCCTAGCCAAATATTGGTCTGGAACACTCATTACATCTGATGTATAAGAAATGGTTGCCGCTGAAGGAACACCACCTCTTTGAGTGGATACACCATTTTGTTCACGAGGATTTATTAGATAATATAAATTGGAATAGAGACTCAACTTGTGTGACAGGTTATAATACATGTTCAACTCTGTAGTGAAGCCAGTACCACCATCTCCCAATTGTATAGATTGGTCTACAGGACCAATTACAGTTACACCTGCAGTGGCTGTACTAAATCTATCCGTGTATCTATAATCACCCGTTGGTAATTTAATTCCCAATCCAGCTTGAATATTGAACTTGGCTTGTTTGGCGGGATCAATTAACCATGCATAAGCTGCAACACGAATATCACCTAGTCCAAAAGACTCGGTACTATGTCTTTCTTTGCCACCGTGTTCATATAAGGAAGAACGGGTATTGGCAATTAGTGGAACATATACAGACATACTCCAACGCTTGTTAAAGAC
>CAMFKK010000099.1 GCA_945957225.1 uncultured Sphingobacteriia bacterium
GTATTGCTGGGTAGTACTATTAGAAACAACAGGGTTTTTATCTATCAATGAAATCAAGACTGCTAGTAGGAATAAAAAGGCAAAGATAAAAAAGGAGAGCAGCATATAGTGTGGCCAGAATCCATAGTCCTTGGCAGGCAAAACCCAGAGATACAAAACGCCAATACCCAAACTAATGGCAGACCCTATGGAGAGCGTAAAATTCACGGCGTGCCTACTGGTTCTTTTCCAGAATACCGCCAACAAAAAGACAACCGAAAGCGGTGGTGCAATAAAACCCAAGACGGCTTGAAACACGTCAAATAAATTCAATCCTCGAATACTGTCAATGGCAATGGCCATCATGATGGCAAACAAACAACCTACTATTACGGTAATCCTGCCCACTTTGACAATCTGTTGATTGCTGGCAGATGGATTGATTTTTTTCACATACACATCCATGGTAAATACCGTGCTCAAAGAATTGAGTGAAGAACCAATGGTGCCCACCAATACGGCAATCAAGACCACAATGACCAAACCATTTAATCCTGCAGGAAATAAATTGGTGACCAGTACCATATAGGCTTCATCAGGATTGGCAAGGTTGGGGAATAATTCATAACAAAGAATTCCTGGAACAATAAATAGTGGCAGTGACAAAATTTTTAACCAACCAATAAAACTCACACCCAATTGTCCCTGTTCTAAATTCTTGGCACCCAATACCGATTGAACCATGGATTGATCCGTACAAAAAAATGCAATGGCAGCTACTGGATAACCCAATAAAATAGCTTGCCAGGGATAATTCTTATCGGTTGCAGGATGTATCAAATTCCAATACTCGCTTGGTGCTTTATGAAACAAGGCTTGAATTCCACCTACTTTATTCACGCCAAAAATGACCAATAAAAAAGATACGGCAATTAGGAGAATCATTTGAAACACATTGATTCTTGCAATGGCTTTGAGCCCTCCTGCAAAAGTGAAAAGCCCTGCAAATAACACCAAGACAGTAACAGACTGCCACATGGGAATATGCAATATCTGACGCACCAATACCCCACCAGAAAATAATCCCAAGGACAACCAAGAAATTAAAATTTTAATCAAGGCATACCAGGCCAAAATGTTTTGTGTGGAATCGCCATAGCGCTTACCCATATACTCAGGCATAGTACTTACTTTGGCAGCCAAATACCTAGGCGCAAAAACCAGGGCCAAGAGCATCAAGAATACAAATGCATACCATTCAAAATTGCCTGCTACAATTCCCGTACTATAACCAATACTGGCAAATGCTAATAACATGGAAGGCCCCACATTGGTGCCCCACATATTAAACCCAATACTGGCCCAACCCAGTGAATTGCCCGCCAAAAACAAGGTCTCATCTTTTTGTTTGTTGCCAAAGCTGGCGCGATAGCCAATGACTAACAAGGCCAATAAATAGACTACTACAATGGCTCCGTCTAACCAAGTAAGCTTACCAATGATATCATTCATGGCTCAAGGTTTTAGGATCAAGACCATTTTCTTTCATCACTTCTGCAATGCTAACCGGTCTTCCTTCTTTGAGACTTTTGTCCATGGCGTGCAACACAGCAATGGTACCAATCCCTTCTTTTAAATCTGGGTAAGCAGTGAATCCCTGTTCAATACTATCGGCAAAATATTCCAAGTAATTCTGGTATTCTCCAGCGTGATGACTCTTACCCTCAAAACGGAAATAGTGTTTTAATTTATGTTCCCAGGTAAGGATTCTTTCTTCTCCAGTCTTGTCTGTGATGGCATAACGTAGGTCCATATAATCGCCTTGGCTACAGCCTTCAGTGCCTCTTAGAATACAAGTCATTTCACTATCACGGGTAACGGGTTGAACAGGTCCCGTATAACAACCACTCACCCTTGCTACCCTACCATCTGTTGACTTAAAAATAAAATGCATGGTGTCTGGATGTTGCAGTCCCCCTTTTTGTCCATTGGAACTAAGCATACCATAACCCATCACTTCTTGAATATTGGGTAGGTACCAACGGATAAAATCTACCGGATGACTGAGTCCCCCATACAACCATTTAAAAGATTGTTGCAGACTCCATGGCTTTTCCAAAAACCAGCGATGGTCAGCATGATAATGAGACTCAATGGTGATCAATTCACCAATGGCACCATCCATAAAATCTGCACGCTGTTTTTTCATGGGTTCAAAAAAGCGGGAACTCTGACCCACAAATATTTTCTTGCCGGTTTTTTCTTGCAAGGCAATGAGTTCAGCAGCCTTGCTCAGATCATCAATAAAGGGTTTGGTGCAAACCACGTGTTTGCCGTGTTCCAAAGCCATTCTAATATGTTGGATATGCAAATGGTCTGGCGTATAAATGGCAATGACATCAATACTTGTATCAGCCAACATTTCTTCGTACTCTGTTGTAAACTCATACATTTTAAATTCGTCAGCGCGTTTTCTACAAAGATCCAAACTCAGGTCGCAGATCATTTTCAAATGCCATTTAGAACTATTGAGTGCGGCTGACATAGTGCTCCTGCCCTCCCCTAATCCTAGTATTCCCAATGCTAACATGCTTAATTATTTTGATTTGGTGATGGTTGTATTTGTTTGAAAAATACCCAGGTTACCCCCTTGGGTGCTTCTGGAATGCCTTCCTGGTATTGCTGCATTAATTTGTTCCAATCATTGACCCTTGGATTGTCTTGGGTTGTTTTGGGATTGAGTTCATCCAAGGTTTTTCCTTTGGGGATGCTAATAACCAAGACCAATTGACGATTGTTTTCAAAAACTTGTAATTGCTGAAATTCTGCATGACAAAAGCCCTTAGAAACTTCTGGCCAGTATTTAAACTGTGTGGCATGATAGTCTTTATAGGCCCTTTGCATGGCAGTATCTTTGACTAGGTTGGCCGTTAAAATAATATGCTCCCAATCCTTGGCAATTGATGCATCCGGACATTGTTGTTCTCGCTGAAAATCATAAAGTGGATTGCGATAGGTTTTCACCAATGCAGTTGGAAATGCTTGCTTTAATGCAGCTTCTAATTGTAAGGCATGTTCCATAGATGCATACAATAACAAATGGTTTTTAAACTGATAAATAGGCGCAGTACTAAACCCATTTTTTTGACTGATGGATTTGAATAATTGAACCGCTTTGGATGATTCTTTAGTCAAGATTAATTCAACTACCGTTGGTTTACTAGCATGATTAATGGCTGCTGCTGGTGCAAGACTTGTTTTGGCTTTTAATAAATACTGAAAAGGCAATTCTAATCCTGCCGCTTGTTGAATATTTGTTGTCACTTGAGGACCATTGTTTTCCCAACGATTATTGGGCCCATTATTATTTTGTAAAAACTTATCAGAGGGTGACCAATTATCTTGAACAATCATACCGGAAGAACCTTCATCGGTATAATAGTAAAACCAATGTTCTGGGTCATGCGCATAGGGCGCTTTGTAAATACTATCGGCCACATTGAATTTAATCTGTGTACCAGGCTGCGCCGATTGGGTATAGATGGCTGCCACATCATACATCTGTTTGGCATAATGGTGAATCTTATTAGCCATCACAGTATTAGCAGCAAGGGCATTCGGTTGTCTGGTCCAACCCCATCCAAGACTGATGCCCGTATAGCCTACTTCACTAATATCATTGTGTAGTATTTGAACAGCTCTCACATAGCCAGCACCAATTCCAACAGCCCCCCAGTCTTCATTGGTAACATGGTGCACCAGGTTATTGCTAATGGTGATGTTTTGTGAAATCTCTCTTACATCTTTTGGCAAATAGGGAAAATGAATTTCAAAACTTGGATCAGAATAAGTGCCCACTAAGATTCCTGAACCACCAATATCTTGAAAGAGATTTCCTTGAATCAAATCGCCATTGGCGCCTTTTTCATAATCCAATCCAGTAGATGCCAAATGCTCAAAACGGCAGGATTGAATTTGGGTATGATTTGCATAATTAAGTTTTACTGCAGCTGCAGGTCTACCCACCCATGCTTGGTTTTCTAAATTTTTATTATGAGAAACCCCCGGAAATTTAAGTGAATACGCATCTAGCATATACATGCCCGCTTGGTGAGGCACATGCCCCATCTCAGAAGGTCTAAGCCAACCCGTATGCTGAAATTGTATACCCTTGATTTGGATATGACTCACAGGTCTGTCTACTGTTCCTTCTATTTGCAAAATGGTTTCCAAATGCGGAGCCATCACGGTGGCATGCCGCATGTCTTCACCCGCTCTTGGCCAATAATATAATTTACCTGCGGCCCTGTCAAGATACCACTCACCTGGTTGATCCAAGAATTGAATGGCATTACTCAAGTAATAGGCAGAATTGCCTGTTTTTTTGGAGATCCATGGGGCGGGCCATGGATGTTCGGATTGAATGCGGCTCTCTGGTTGCAAAAATCGCAGCTGGGCAGAATCACCTTGCACCAGAATTGACTTGATTCTTAAGATGGCTATCTCCCACCATTGGTGAATCAGCATTTCCATTCCGGGCTCAAATTGGTATTGCCTGTTCTTTGGCCAGGGAATCCAACAGGATTGGTCTTTTCTATCCCAAGAAAGAATCCGATTCATTTGATCACCATCTGTGTCTTTAGCGCGGATGGCTTTTTGTCCATTCACCCAAATCTGCCTGAATTGAAATTGGGGGATCATGGTTTGGGCAAGGTCTGCCACCCATATTTTCCCTACCAAATTTGCTGATAATCCTTTGGGAGATTGATCTACGGGTTGCCAATCTTTAATAGGAGTACCTCCACTCAAAATTACTGGCTCTTTACCAACCGCTTCAATGATGGTAGGGCTTTGATCTGTTCCACTGTCTTCCGGTCTAATTAAAATAGTTTCATCTACTAAATAAATTCCTCCTTGCAAGAAAATATGAATAGGTGCTTTTGTTTGGGGATCTGCTAACCTTCTTAATTCTCTAACTTTTCTTAGGGCCGCTTGCAAACTAGCAGCTGGCTTTTCAAGGGTACCCGGATTGACGTCTTTGCCATTGGGCGATACATATATTTGGGCTGCTCCTTTTTCCCATAAAAAGGTCAGTAAAATCAGCAGCGCTAAAAGCAATCGTTTTGAATTCATGACAGCAGGGCTTGAACGCTTTTATCAGCGTAAAAACAGGTGTTTAAATGTATTCCAGTTGCTGGTTTTCTAGGATATCCTTATCAACTTTTATGATGGATAATGTTACTATTTATCCTTGGCCGCCAATTGAAAAACAGACTTTAAATAAGCCGTATTAGCGCCATAGTTCCCTTTTACCTCTCTGGGCTTACTGGCGTCTCGGGAACGTTCAATGACCAACCAGCCAGTCCAATGCATTTTATCTAGGGTTTGTTTGATTTTGACCAGGTCAATTTGGGGGTCATTTTGCAACCAAACGGAGTCCTTATTGGTGCAATGAATCATGGCAATCCGGTGCTTACCCAGTACTTTTAATTCTTGGTACAGATCCCTACCCTCTTTGAGTGGATTAGAAAAATTAAAATAGATTTTGATGGCAGGAGAATGGATCTCTTTTAAAAGTGCTTTTTCTTCTTTGGCCGTTAGCGATGTTTCAATAGCAATTGTTACCCCAGCAGCCTGGGCCATGGCCCCTGCTACTTGTAATCTGGCAACTACCGAATCCCTAACCGAAGGATTTTTTTTGAGGTCACACTGCACACCCAAGGGTAGAAATGCGGTTTGCACATTCATTAATTGCATGGTTTTAATGCAGTCTTCAATAGACTGCTTGTATTCGGTTCTACCGCAAAATGACTGGGCATAATATCCGGTCATGGCCAAACAAAAAATCTCCACACCCGTTTCTTTGGACTTGGCCAAGAACTGAGCACGAATACTATCGGTTAAGAGTTGGTTGTCAAAACTGACCCGATTACCAAGACCACCCATATCCAATTCCAAACCATCAGCGCCAATTTCTTTGGCAAGTGCAATGGCGCCTAGTTTTTGTCTTTTTAACAACATGATATCTATCAAGCCAATTTTATAGCGTTGACTGTTTTGTGCCAAAACTGGAATTGAAAAAAAGACTAGAAGAAAAAAGGAAAGATATCTTTTCATCTTAATGATTGATAGACTTGTAAAACAGGGTTTCTAATTTGTCAAATCCTTTAATGGCAGTTGCTGGAAGACCTTCTCCCTTTTCACCAAAAACATAGAGGGCAGTTTCTTTTTCAACGGTAATGCCTGATTCATCTATCTGGCCATTGGTGTCCTGAATGGCTTTAAGATTTAACCCAAGGGTTTTTGCCATAAACTGATATACTGGAATTCTTTTTGACAAACCAAAATCGTGTTTATCATTAGGCAAATGGGTATTGTAAACTAATGTTTTGGCACCATACCAATCATAGACTTTTTGCAAATAAGGAAAATCGTGTTCGGGCATTTTGTCTGTCCAATCTCCTCCGTCACTGACTATTAGTTGTGGTCTTGGAGCAGCCATGGCAGCAATTTCTACATTGTTGGTCCCACTTCCACAGGCGTGAATGGGCATCCCGCTTTCACAAGGGCAACCTCCAAAAAAATAAGAGCTCAAAGACACAACAGGAGCACTGGCTTTGATCCTGTCATCAATGGCAGTCATCAAAACCGTATGACTACCTGCACCTGACCCACCCGTCATAGCTACGCGAGTTGGATCTGCATCTTTTAAAGACAATAAATAATCCAATATGCGAATTGAACCCAACACTTGAATAGTCATGGATAAACTCTTACGATGGTTCTCATAAGCAAATTGTAAAGTGGATTCTCCCCACGCAAATAAGTCATAGGAGAATGCCATTGCCCCCATTTTGGCCATGGCCGCACAACGATATTGACAGTCTGGTCTATAGCGTTGTTTTTCCCAATGACCATCGGGATTGAGAATAACAGGGATTTTTCCTTTGTATTGCAGTGGCTTGTATAATGAGCCATTGATATAAACACCAGGTAAAATTTCTATGGCAATATTTTCAACAGAATAACCATTAAAGATTCTTTTGGCCGTAATGATGGGTGCCGTTCCGGGAGATGCAGGCAGGGGTGATAATTGCAAAGCTTTTGAAAGCGCAGGTTTCAATGAATCCTTTCTTTTTTCCCATGCAGCTTTATCTGCATACTGACTGGCAATTCTATCCATTTCTGCCCAACCTTCTGCAACATTCCATCTATAATATTCGTAGACGCTGAGCTTGTATTGCTTGTCTTTTTCTTTTTTTACTTTTAGATCTAATGGCATCAACACATTGTCTAATGTAGTTTCCAGATCTGGTCTAAATCGCCAATTGGCATAATTGACCCATTTGCCTACCACCAAACTATCAGCATATTTGATCTTGACGCCAAACCTATTTTCAATACTTGCAATTACTTCTTTTAAAGGCTTTTTATAAGCACCATCTGAATTTAATTGAGCAAGCACTTGCAAGGAACTCAATAGCCCCATTAGTAAAATGCACAAGAGAAAGAATTGCTTCAGGTACCCTTTACATGTAAGTAAAAATGGGGAATGCATGAATTTCATATGGCGCAATTATGGTCAATTTTACTACTGCAATGTAAGCAGTATGACGCAAATCCTGTTAAATTGCCGGGTCCTGTAATACAGCAGATGGTCTAATAGTTTCTATCTGTACTTTTTCAATGCCTAACAC
>CAMFKK010000100.1 GCA_945957225.1 uncultured Sphingobacteriia bacterium
CTTTATAATAGTAGAGTTTATAGAATTTTTGTAAGGCTTTTGCAGCACTATCTCTTTCTGCTACAAACGCCAATTGCTTGCCCTCTTCATCCATTCTATATCCTTTGGCGTCATTAAAAGACTGAAAAATGATTTTCTTTGAAAGATTGGACAATTCCAGTTTTTGAACCGTTGCTTTTACACTGGCGTCTCCAGTTTTTTTACTGGTTTCCATTAACAGAGAAGTTCCTTTGATATTGAAGAAATACTCTGTCACCAGTTTATAGATTTCTTGTTTACCTGTTTCCATATTGATTAGTAGCAGGTCTGTTCCTTCTTCAATAGGGTCTTCAACGGCTTTAGGTGCAGCAGATGCGGGTCTTGCCTCTCTTTTTGGCTGCAATACAGACATTCCTTTCATCTTGGCTTCCATACCCTTTAATCGAATACTATCCGCAATGCGTAAAATACTATCAGCAGCTGCAAAAATCTGCTTGATTCTAGCCGCAGAATCCAATTCTGATTTTGTTCTAGGACTCAGATCGGGCAAGGATTTTTCTAATAAACAGGCCAACCAAATTCCTGAATCATCGGGTAATTTATAAGACTTGAGTCTTGGAATTTTCACTGTTTTCATGCTATTTAATGACACATAACAAAGGGTGTCTTTTGGCATTTCATCGGGTCTTTTCTTTTTAACACGCGCATCCCTTGTCTCTTTAAAACTGGGCTTGATTCTCAAAACCAGGTACTGGCTATTATCGGAGAATTGTGCACTATACCCCCTAGGGATGGCTAATTTGGCATCCCCCTGAACAGATTGTAGGTATAAAACCCCATCGCCTTCTTGCGGATTAACAGCAAATGCCAAAAATTTTCCATCATTTGAGAGCATTCTTTCTGAAATACTCTGCCAACTGTCATAGACAGTATGGTCTAGTGGTTTTTTTTGTGCTTGTGATATGCCTGCCCATAGAAGCAAACAAAATGCAGTGATTAGTTGTTTCATGCTAGTTGTTTTGGTAGAAATTGGGTTTAAATATAAGAAAGCGGCCCCATTTTACCCTAGGGAATCCACCAACGGATAAACGGTTCAAGAATCAACCATTAACAGATGTAATTTTGCAAACTCAAGTATCAAAAATGAAAATCAGGACCTTTTTAGTTATCATTGGTTTATATGCCTTACAGGCGATGGCTCAAAATACAGGATCTATCTCTGGTATTATTGTAAACAAACAAAATCAGCAACCCATAGCCAATGTGAGTATTAATATTGGTAGTGCCCAACAGGGTGTGATCACAGATAGTTTGGGTAGGTTTAGAAAAACAGGAATCCCCAATGGCTCAGTGAATTTAAAAGCAACAGCAATAGGCTATAGTCCCTTACAACTATTCAATTTATTGGTGACTTCTGGTAATGAAAACAACCTTGTCCTAGAAATGGAACCAATAGTTACTGAACTCAAATCTGTAACCGTAACCAGTGGTGGCAGAAAAACGGCCAAAGCTGCCAGTTTGGAAACACCGCTAAGTGTTCAAAGATTGACCACAGAAGAAATCAAACAGAATCCAGGAGGTAATTTTGACATTTCAAGGGTAATTCAAAGTTTACCCGGCGTTGGTGGTACAGCAAGTACAGCAGGCTTTAGAAATGATATCATCATTCGTGGTGGTGCACCCAATGAAAACGTGTATTACCTTGATGGTATTGAAGTACCTGTGATTAATCACTTTGCCACCCAAGGAAGTGCTGGTGGACCAGCAGGTATCTTAAATGTGAGTTTTATTGAAGACGTGAAATTGAGTAGCTCATCTTTTGATGCAAAATTTGATAATGCGCTTTCTTCAGTATTTGAGTTCAAACAAAAAAGAGGAAATACCAATCACTTGCAAGGCAATATCAGATTGAGTGGAACAGAACTGGCCGCCACTTTTGATGGACCACTTTCTAAGTCTGGAAAGACCACCTTTTTAGCTTCTGCTAGAAGGTCTTATTTGCAGTTTTTGTTCCAAGCCATTGACCTTCCCATTAGACCTAATTACTGGGATTTTCAATATAAGATTACCCACCAGATTAATCCAAAGACCACGCTCACATTTTTGGGTGTTGGTGCTATTGATGAATTTAGTTTTGCTGCTCCCAAAAAAGCAACACCAGAAAAATTGTATGCGCTCAATAGCAATCCCAGCATTGAACAGTGGAATTATACTGTTGGACTTAGTCTAAAACATTTAATCAAGAACGGTTATTGGAATTTGGCCATTAGTCGCAATGATTTTAGTAATAATAACCAGAAATACGAGAATAATTTGGGCCCGGTTAAAGGCACGCAAACTTTGAATGTAGACAGTAAGGAAACGGAGAATAAAATCCGTTTTGACGTGAATAAAAATCTGGGGGGATGGAAATTCACATATGGTGCCATGGCCCAATTGGTACACTATGAAAACAGTACCTTCCAAATTGTCAGAGCAGCTATAACTGATAATGCAGGAACTATTATCAAACCTGCAGAAACTTTTAACTACAATACTTCCAATAATTTCAGCAAACTGGGATTATTTGCCCAAGTTGGTAAACGATTTTTTGACAACAGACTAGCCATAAGTGCCGGTTTGCGTAGCGATGTTAATAGCTTTACTACCGATGGTTGGAACCCCATTGCAACCATGAGTCCAAGAATTAGTTTCTCTTATGTGTTGGCAGATAAATGGAACCTGAATGCTAGTATTGGAAGATATTCTAAAATTCCACCTTATACCATTTTGGGATTCCAAAACAATAACCAATTTGTGAACAAAGATGCCAAATACCAAATGAGCAATCATTATGTGATTGGCATTGAACATTTGAAGAGCGAGTCTACAAGATTTACATTTGAAGGATTCTACAAGCAGTATAGCAATGTACCCGTATCTGTGAAAAACGGAATTAGTTTATCAAACCTAGGTGGCGATTTTGCTATTCTAGGAAATGAACCCGTGAATTTTAATGGTAAGGGAAGGGCGTATGGATTTGAATTTTTTGCCCAACAAAAATTGACCAAACGTTTTTTTGGGATCCTGAGTTATACTTTTTTCAGAAGTGAATATACCAATGCCAATCAAGCATATACCGCTAGCTCTTGGGACAACAAACACTTACTAAGTTTTACTTGGGGATATAAGTTTAACCATAATTGGGAACTGGGTTTGAAATTTAGATACCAAGGTGGTGTACCCAATACACCCTATGATGAGCTAGCAAGCCGTACCAACTATCTTACACTTGGTACGGGAATCCTTGATTATGGTAGGATCAATACAGGTCGTTTGCGCAATTTCAATGCCAGTGATATTAGGATTGATAAAAAATGGAATTTTAAAAAGACCACATTTGATTTGTACATTGATATCACAAACTGGTACTTGGCAAAGAGCCCAGCAGCTCCCATATACACATTTAAGCGCACTGCGGATAATACTGGTTTCTTGACCACTAATGGACAACCCATTCAACAAAATGGCTCCAATGCCATCCCCTATTATTTAACTGATGAGGATGCCAATGTTACACCCACTATTGGTTTTATTATTGAATTCTAGAGGTACGGGTTTGAATTATTTTTGGTTAAATTAGAATTATGAAAACGCATATTTATTCCCTAATTATTGGTCTATTTTTTTTGAGTAGCACTAACCATGCACAAACGCATCAACTAACAAAATTATGGGAAACAGATACCCTGCTTAGAACCCCAGAATCAGTACTGGTTGATACCAAGGGGAAAAGGTTATTTGTATCCAATATAGATGGTGCCCCTGCAGATAAAGATGGCAAGGGTTTTATTAGCATCCTATCATTAGATGGTAAACCTGTTAATCTAGAATGGGTAAAAGGTCTTCATGCACCCAAGGGCATGGGCATTTATAAAAACAAACTCTATGTAGCTGATCTTACAGATTTAGTGGTAATAGACATTAGTCAGGGCAAAATCTTGCAAAAGATTCCTGTAGAAGGTTCGGTGTTTCTTAACGATATTAGTATTGACAAGAAGGGAACAGTTTTTATAAGCGATACCCGCAATTTTAATATTTACCAATATGACCAAGAAAGGGTCAGTGTTACCCTGCGTAACCTAAAAAGACCCAATGGCTTATTGATCAATGATCAAGATCTTTTAATCTTAGACAATGGTGCATTATTGGCTTTAAATCTCAATGGGCAATTGATTCAATTGATGGAAGGCATGGACCCAAGCACAGATGGGATTGAAAAAGTAAGAACAGACGAATATATTGTGAGTGCTTGGGAAGGGGTAATTTATTATGTAACAGCCTTTAAAACAAAGCAAATTTTACTAGATAATAGAAAGGAAAAAAAGCATACCGCAGATCTTGGATATGATGCCAAAAACAGGATTCTGTATGTACCCACTTTTTATGGCAACAAAGTAGTAGCTTACAAATTAGATTAATGCTGGAAGCCCCCTGGCATGATCATAAAACCTGATACATGAAATCAATCTTGTTTTGTCTTTTAGGGACATGGGGACTATCTGTTTTTGCAATTGCACAAAATCCTTATAGGGATCAAATACTGCAACAAGCCAAAATTATTACTAGGGCTACTGAGAAAAATGACTTTAACACCCTTGCAAAAAAAGCCTATCCCAAACTACAAGAACAAATGGGTGGTGTTGCACAAATGACTCAGACCCTCAAAGAGAAAAGTAAGCGGTTATTTTCTATGGGCATTGACTTAAAAGAAATACAGTTAGGTGAACCCGATAGCCTCTTTACAGCAGGATCAGAAAAGCATTGTTTGGTTAGTCAAACCATTATTTTTGAAACGCCCTCAGGCAAACTAAAACAGGAATCTTGGTTATTGGCCATCAGTAATAATGAAGGCAGGGATTGGTATTTTATTGATGTGTCTAATTTAAATGATAAAAAAATCAAAGAGCTATTTCCAAACTTTAATGCTGCCTTAAAAATCCCTGCTGAAAAGAAAGCACAATTATTAAAAGAAGACTAGTGCTTTTTCAATTTTAGCACCCGCAACATTTGCAACACCACGGAAAAAGCAATCAATACAAATCCAGCATAAAAACTAGGTTGCAGGTCTTTTTGTTCTTGAAACAAAACAAAGGCCAAAAGGATTCCATAAACTGGCTCTAAATTTAAGCTGAGGTTTTGGGTAAATGCAGATACTTTTTGCAAGGCTTGTAACATGAGGTCCATGGCCCAAACCGTACAGAACCAACTCAGGACAAGGAGCCATCCCCATTCTTCTAAAGAAGGCAATAGCTGTTTGGTAGGAAATTGTTGCAAGTACCAAGGCATTAAAAGGGTTAGGATCAAAAGCCCCCCAGAAAGCTCATAGAGCATCATGGTCTTGGGTGCAACAGTTGCCACATTGCGTTTGTTTAAAACAGAAAAAAGGGCCGCAAAAATGGCCGATGCCAAACCTATGCCAATTCCCAATCTATATCTTGCGTCAAAATGAAAAATCAAATAGATCCCCGCCAAACTCAATAAACCCAAACCCACTTCTATCCAACTAAACGCTTTCTTAGTAAATAAGGGTTCTAATAAAGCCGTAAACAAACCCGTAGAAGCAAAGCAAACCAAGCCAATTGAAACATTGGCATACTTGATACTTCCATAAAAACAAACCCAGTGAATGGCAATTAAAGCCCCAATAAATATCAATTGCAAAGCTTTTTGCTTGGGCACTTGTTGCAGTTCTTTTTTCCAGACCAAGAGGGCAAACAAACTAAACACCGTAATAGCAATCCTATACCAAACCAATAAAGCTTCGTTTAGGGTAATCAATCCCCCCAGCACCCCGGTAAATCCCGCCAAAAAAACCGCTATATGTAATTTGATCAAAGCCTGTTTCATGAAAAAGCCAATTGGGCTATTTCAAAAATAGGGCATATCACCAAGCTGAAATCTTTTTTGTTCTATCAAAAGGAACAGATTAAGTTTATTCTGATATTGTAATGAAATTCAAAAACAGCTACTAACGCTAAAAACAATCCATGGAACCCATTATACAATTGAAAAACCTAGTCAAGCATTATGGCGATAAACAGGTTTTAAAAGGCATTAACCTAGACATTTTCCCAGGACAAGTCATTGGATATATAGGCCCAAATGGAGCTGGTAAAAGCACTACCGTAAAGATTCTTTGTGGTTTAATTTCTGATTATGAAGGAACCGTTATTGTGGACGGGATTGATTTAAAAACCGACCCTTTGGCCGTAAAAAGAAAAGTGGGCTATGTACCTGAATTAGCAGAACTCTATGATGTACTAACCCCAGCAGAATTTTTAGGATTTATGTCTGAACTCTATGGCATGGACAAAGAGGTAGCCAATGAAAGAATGCAAAAAATGTTGGCCGCATTTGGACTTGAGACCAATATGCACCAACGGATGGATACATTTAGCAAGGGCATGCGTCAAAAAGTTTTGATCATTTCCGGACTCTTACACAATCCAGATATTATTATTTTGGATGAACCCTTGAGTGGTCTAGACGCCAACTCTGTCATCATTGTCAAAGACCTGATTAGTAAACTAGCCAAGGATGGAAAAACCATTTTCTATTGTAGTCATATGATGGACGTGGTAGAAAAAGTAAGTGACCGGATTGTACTCATCAATGAAGGCATGGTCATTGCCGATGGAAGTTTTGAAGAATTGCAGAACCAACAGGGCAACCAGAGTTTGGAAAAAATCTTTGCCCATATGACTGCTAAAGGATCTTTAAACGATGCCGCTGATCAACTCATGCGTGCATTTGAAAACTAAGCCATGAATATTGTAAATCGCTTTTTTTTGAATATTGTTTTGCTCCCATCTAGCATTTATAAACGCATGGGAGTCAATACAGCTCAGTTAAAATCTATCCTCACCATTAAGCTGGCCATGGATGATAGAAGGGTTGGAAGTTTTCAACAAACCCGGGCAAAGAAAAATAAAAAGCCCGTTCAATTAGCCACCCTTGGAACCATGATGCTTAGCCTAATCATGGGTGGTTTTTTTCTCATTAGTTTTTTTGTAGGTAATGATGACGTAACCAAGGGTACCGTTTATTTTAGCCTGTATATTTTTATGCTAGCATCTACCCTGATTGCTGATTTCACCTCCGTCTTAATTGATGTTCGGGACAATATGATTATTCTGCCCAAACCCGTATCTGACAAAACTTTTCTTTTGTCTAGACTATTGCATATTGTCATTCATATAAGCAAACTTATTTTACCCATGACTTTGCCGGCCATGATCTTATTGGCCAAATTTAGAGGCATTGGCGGGCTTTGCTCTTTTGCATTTCTTGTTTTCTTAGCAACCCTATTTACCATCTTTTTAATCAATGCACTTTATATCTTTATTTTAAGGATAACCACCCCTGAGAAGTTCAAAACCATCATTAGTTATTTTCAAATCTTTATCGCCATTGCTTTTTATGCTTCTTATCAATTGGTTCCCAAATTGATTAACAAAGCAGTGATTGAAAATTATCGCGTGGGCGATGGTTTATTTATTTGGATAGCCCCTCCCTATTGGTTTGCCAATGCTTGGAATTTATTGAACAATGCTGATTTTGGAATTGGAGCAATTATTAGTATGGTATTGAGTATTGCAGTACCC
>CAMFKK010000101.1 GCA_945957225.1 uncultured Sphingobacteriia bacterium
TTTAAATCCTGCCAATGAGCAATCAACCCAAGTTTGAATGCTATTTGACTATTGATTTTAGTTTTTCTAATTGTTACTGATGTATTGCTAAATAAATCAGGAGAATGAGATAACTGATTTAATGAATTATAAGTTTGATTATTATTAAAAATGTCTTTATTGAGGCCAGGAAAAATAGTTAAGTTTTCGTTGTGTTTACTATAATTTAAATAGCCATATGCTTCAAAAATATATTTTTTGGGTAATAAAGAAATGTAGTTCAGCTCCCCTGAAAATTGACTTAGATTTTCTTTTAATTGAGGATTGATATTTTCATTATTGAAATTTATTAAAGCATTAGTTGGTTGTTGATTCGCTTTAATTTGAAAATTTGTATTTAAGTATTGGTTGGGTTTGTTATTATTGATATTGAATTGAAAAATAATATTGCTATTGAGTGTTTCTGTCAATTGACTTTTTAGGTAACTTATAGTATCATTTGGCAAATAATATGTGCTAGCGTTTTTATAATCAATTCTTTGCTGATCATTCAAATAGAAAATATTAGTTCTAAACCTTACTTCTTTTTCATTTTTGAATAAGTTGTTGGCATTGATTGCTAGCGAGTTATTGAATAGGTATTGCTGTTTTTTTAGTGCAGGGGCGCCATCAGTTCCACTGTTTAGTAAATGGGTTATTTCATTCCGTTCTAAGAGATTGTTATTTTCTTGTTGATTGTGTGAGATCATCTCATCAGAATAATCAATACCCGTATTGTTTTCTTTTATGGAGTTGATGCTTTTGTATTTATTTTTGAAAACCAGAATATCGATAGCGTTTTCGTGATTTATTCTGTCAGAATATCCTAAACCTGTTTCAACACGCCCACTTGCTTTCAATTTTGCTTTATCCTTTAAATTTAAATTGATTGCTACTTTATTACTTGGTCCTGTATTATTTAAAACCTTTATGGGTTGGTGATTTTCTAGTACTTGAACTTTGTCTACCATATCCGCTCCAATAGAATTTGTAGCAATATTGTATCTGTCGTCTAGTAGATTATCTCCATCAATATAAAAATCTGAAATTGCTTTTCCATTGTAATAGATTTTCCCCTTTTCATTCACATCTATGCCGGGAAGCTTTTTTAAGACATCCAAAATACTTCTGTCTTGTTTTGATTTAAATGCTTCTACAGAATAGTTCAGCGTATCATTTTTTTTCTTTACAAGTATTTTGCTTTTTACTTTGATTTCAGGAAGTGAACTGGTGCTATCTCTTAATACAATTTCAAAATATTGATTATTCTGTATAATTGAATAAAATTGATGTGCAAATCCCAGTGATTTAATATGAAGTACTAGAGAATCCTTAAAACTAAGGTTTGTGTGAGTTATTGTAAAATATCCCCCTTTGTCTGATTGAGAATAGGAGAGTATTTTATTGCTATTTTCTTTAGTGATATAGACATTTGCGGAGGCAATAGGTTGATTCTCTTTTTGAATTTTCCCGCGTATACTTATCTGAGAACTAGCATTAATTGCAAATAGACAAACTAAGATTGTAGTAAATCCACAAATTATTTTAATACTAATATTGGAAATGATGTTGGTCAATAGGTTGACTACTTAGATAAAATGATATTTTCAATTCAGTTTCTAAATTTTAATTTTCAGTCAACTCAATGGGATTATTAGATTTGCGTACTGGTCTAGCCGTAGCTCCATTAAGAGGTTGCAATTGGACTCCCATTGTATTATTTAAATAAGCAATTGGATCATTTGCTATTGCATCTTTTATTTTTTGAAAATCTTTTTTCGTTATTTGGATTGCGTTTTTTGGAACTTCAATGATGAATGGATTGTTTTTTAAGTTTTCTGTTCCAGAAAAGCGAAAATTTACATGATTTTTAGCATCGGTTGCCTCTATGATTAGGCCAGGTAGCCCTCCCAGTTTCCAAGGTCCATAACTTGATGGTATACTTGATGTAAACCAAGCATAATAACTTCGTCCCCTAAATTGGCCTGTTGCTTTTTGGCATTCTAATCCCTCAATTATTTTTACACTATCTAATATTGTCCATTTAATGGTTACATTATCTTCCATTATATAGGCTTTCAACTCATTTTCATTGATTATGAATTTTTTCTCGTTTTCAAATCGGTACATAACCGATTGAATGGTTCTTTTCGGTATTTGATTCGTTGAATAACCACTAAGGGCCGCTTCTGGATTACTTCTGTTCTTTTGATCTTGTTTTATTTTGTCGTAACTAAGAAAACAAGAGGCATTTTTATTAAAATAGAGTACCATATTTTCTTCATAAAGTCTGTGAGGATTTAAAGTATCTCCCATATAGGAGAAACTATAATAGACAGCCGATTCTGCTTTTTCTGGAGATTGAGCATCTAAACTGCAGGTTAAAAGAAGTAGGGAACAGGATAAAGTAGTTAATCTTGATACCATGGTTTCAAAATATGGGTACATAGTAATCTTTTAGAATGCCTAAGAAATAATTAGGAGATATTAAAAGTAGAGGGGACTAGCAATTTATTGCATCTATTATTATTTCGCTGTTAATCATATATTAAAAATATTTCAATTTATAATCCTGCAACATTAAAGCTTTGATTCATGTTTCTCTAACCAATAATACACCCATTCTAATTGGATAGATTTATGGCTTGTATTTAAGACAAAAGGCTCCTTAATAACCATTTTCAAGCAAAATTATTCGTATGATGATTTATTTGCTTATTAACTGCCTTGAAAATCTTTGTTTTACTTTTTAACTATAAATATTAAACAAAAAAGCTAGAGTTTTCAAAATCTTTGTTTAGTTTTACTTCGTACTTAGTTAAACAAATTATATGGCAAGCGCAGATTTTGATCAAATGTTGTTGAAGAATACGGAATTTCTCCGTCCTTTTGCCTTTACCCTAACCAGGGACAATGAAGCGGCTAAGGATTTGGTTCAGGAAACTTTGTTTAGGGCCCTAGCCAATAAAGAGAAATACCATATTGGTACCAATATCAAAGCGTGGATGTATACCATCATGCGCAATATCTTTATCAATAACTATCGACGTAAGTCTAAGCAACAAACCATTTTTGATAATAGCACCAATGATTTCTTATTAGATACCAACCAAGGTGCGGTATCAAATGAAGCCATTGCTAAGATCAATATGAAAGAAGTACAGGAAGCCATTCACCAATTACCGGAGATCTTCCGTAACCCCTTCTTATTGTATTTTGACGGTTATAAATACCACGAGATTGCCGATATGTTGCATGAGCCACTCGGTACCATCAAGAGCCGGATTCACTTTGCTAGAAAACTCTTGAAATCTCAAATAGAACGTCACTAATTAGACGTAACTTAACAGTAACTAGTCTCAACTTCTTGGAAAAAAAAATCATAGTCATCGGTGCTGGCTTTGCGGGTTTGTCCGCGGCATCATTCTTGGCCAAAGCTGGTCATGACGTTACCGTATTGGAAAAACACAACCAACCCGGTGGTAGGGCAAGACAATTCAAAGTTGAAGGTTTCACTTTTGATATGGGGCCAAGTTGGTACTGGATGCCCGATGTGTTTGAACGCTATTTCAAACAGTTTGGTAAAAATGTATCTGACTATTACAAGCTAGAAAGACTAGACCCTTCTTATAGGATTTATTGGAACGATGGTCCGGTAGATATTCCTGCAGACTTTGAATCTTTTAAGCAATTATTTGAAAGCATTGAACCTGGTAGCGGTGAAAAATTAGAAAGCTTTTTATACGAAGCCGCTTACAAATACCAAGTGGGTGTGAACAAATTGGTCTTTAAGCCGGGGCAATCACTCACCGAATTTTTGGACAAAGATTTGATCAGTGGTCTGTTTAGGTTAGACGTTTTCAATTCTATCAAAACCCATGTGGCCAAGCATTTCAGCAATCCCAAGTTAAAAGAGCTGATGGAATTTCCAGTGCTGTTTTTGGGTGCACTACCTGAAGATACGCCTGCCTTGTATAGTTTGATGAACTATGCAGATATTAAGGGTGGAACATGGTATCCTGAGAAAGGCATGTATCAAATTGTAGACGCCATGTTTGAACTGGCGGTGGAACTGGGTGTGAAATTTCATTTTGAAGAAGAAGTAAGTCATCTGTCTATTCACAACAATAGTATTCACCACGTGCAAACCAATGCTACCGTTCAGGGCGTGATCATGCACAAACATTATACAGCCGATGTAGTGGTGGGTGGAGCAGACTATCACCATATTGAAACAGCATTGCTTCCCAAACAATATCGTTCTTATACCGATGCTTATTGGGATTCAAGGGTCATGGCACCAAGTTGTTTGTTATACTATGTTGGATTAAACAAAAAGCTGGAAGGCATTCAACACCATTCCCTGTTTTTTGATACCGATTTTATGGTGCATGGCAGAGAAATTTATACCAGCAAGGAATGGCCAACTGATCCGCTATTTTATGTAAGCGCCGTATCGGTCACCGACCCGGGCTCCGCACCAGCAGGGGGTGAAAACTTATTCTTGTTGATTCCTGTGGCTGCAGGATTGAAAGGTGATGATGAGGCATTGAGAGACAAATATTTTGACATGATCATTGAGCGGATGGAAAAACATTTGGGGCAATCTATTAAGGATAGCATTGTTTACAAACGTTCGTATGCTCATAGTGATTTTGTCCAAGACTATCATTCTTTTAAAGGCAATGCCTATGGATTGGCCAATACTTTAATGCAAACGGCCATTCTAAAACCATCTTGTAAAAGCAAGAAAGTCAAGAACTTATTTTATACTGGTCAGTTAACCGTACCTGGTCCAGGTGTGCCTCCTAGCTTGATCAGTGGAGAAGTGGTAGCGGCAGAAGTGTTGAAGTCTTTTGCTAGATAAATCCACAACCTTTTGACTAATTCATTGTTTAGTATATATTCAACCTTCATTACAAATTGAAAATACATGATGAACCTGTTTCATGAAGTGAGTCAGGATTGCAGCAGAATAACTACCGAGAAATATAGCACCAGCTTTTCCTCGGCCATTAAACTATTGCACAAAGACCTGCGCACACCCATCTTTAATATCTACGGGTTTGTGCGGTTTGCAGACGAGATTGTGGATAGTTTTCACAGTCACGACAAGGCTATGTTATTGGCAGAGTTTAAGCAAGCCACTTATGAAGCCATTGACCGTGGTGTGAGTATGAATCCCATTCTGCACAGTTTTCAGATTACAGTTAATGAATACAAGATTGACCATGCGTTGATTGAAGCATTTATGTATAGCATGGAATTGGATCTGGGCAAACGTCAGTATGATAGGGCGGGTTATGAAGAATATATTTATGGCAGTGCCGAAGTTGTAGGCTTAATGTGTTTGTATATTTTTTGTTCAGGAGATGCTCAGCAATATGAACAACTCAAACCCTATGCAAGAAGTTTGGGTGCGGCTTTTCAAAAAGTCAATTTTTTACGTGACCTCCGTGCGGATTTTGAAGGGCTAGATCGTGTATATTTTCCAGGTTGTGATTTTAGCAATTTTAAAGAAGCAGATAAAGCTGCCATTGAAGCCGATATTCAAAGAGATTTTGAACACGCGTATGAAGGGATCTGTAAGCTTCCCATGAAAGCCCGTTTTGGGGTCTATGTAGCTTATAAATATTATCTCTCTCTCTTTTGTAAGATTAAAAAAATTCAACCCCAGAAGATCATGCAACAGCGTGTTCGCATACCCGACTACGGCAAATTTTATATTTTGGCCAAAGCGGGTATTAGGAGTCAATTGAACATGTTGTAAAATTCAATTAATGATGGAACAGGTGGTTTTGGTGAATGAATTGGACCAAGAAATTGGTCTAATGGAAAAAATGGAAGCACACGAAAAAGCCTTGTTACACAGGGCTTTTAGCGTTTTTGTATTCAATGATGCTGGCGAGTTGCTTTTACAACAAAGAGCATTTGAAAAATACCATAGCGGTGGATTATGGACCAATACTTGTTGTTCTCATCCCAGAGCCAATGAAGCTGTTTTGGACGCTGCTAATAGAAGGTTGATAGAGGAAATGGGTTTTACTACAGCATTGGAAAAAGTATTTGATTTTATTTACCAGGCTGAGTTTAGTAATGGGTTAACCGAGCACGAATTTGATCATGTATTTATTGGGCAATATAATGGTGTCATTATTCCTGATCCCAATGAAGTGCATGCTTATGAATACAGAACCATGGAATCCATTCAGGCTTCTTTAGACGCTAAAGAAGGGTTGTTTACGGCCTGGTTTGAAATTATTTTTCCCAAAATGATGGACTGGTGGAAAAATCAGAATAGCCGTAACTTGGCAGCCAATTAAAGCAACAATATGGAACATGCTAAGAAAGCTATTGTAGTAGGTGCGGGAATAGCCGGAATGGCTGCATCTATTAGGCTAGCTGTTCAGGGCTATGAGGTGGATCTTTTTGAAAAAAATGATTATCCCGGCGGAAAGCTTAGCCAATTTAGCATAGATGGATACCTCTTTGACGCGGGTCCCAGTTTGTTTACCCAACCAGATAATTTGAAAGCATTATTTGATCTGGCGGGTGAACCCATGGAAGACTATTTCCAATATCAATCCATGCCCATTTCATTTAAATATTTTTATGAGGATGGTACTATTGTAAATGCCTATACCGATAATGGAAAACTGGCAGCAGAGATGGAGGAGAAGTTGGGAGAGTCTCCAAGCAAGGTCTTAGATTATTTAAATGATTCTAAGCACTTGTATGAACATATTGCCAGCATTTTTTTAAATCATTCCTTACACAAAAAAGCAACCCTATTCCAATCCAAGGTTTTCAAAGCCATCAAGACTTTGAAATGGAAATATTTGTTTAGGTCTATGCACCAAGTGAATGGGGGCTATTTTTCCAATCCTAAAACGGTGCAACTCTTTAATAGATACGCTACTTATAATGGGAGCAATCCTTATAAAGCCCCAGGGATGCTGAGTTTGATTCCTCATTTGGAATTAAATGAAGGTACTTTTTATCCAAAGGGAGGCATGATTAGTATTACCAATGCCTTGTACCAACTGGCTTTGAAAAAAGGGGTGCGTTTTCATTTTAATGCTCCTGTGCAACGCATTATTCAACAGGATAGATTTGTGCGTGGCGTGGTGGTAGAAGGTCAAAATATCTTTGCCAATTTGGTAGTGAGTAATATGGATGTATTCTTCACCTATCAAAAATTATTGGGTGATGCCAGAATGGCCAACCAAGTATTAAAACAAGAAAGAAGCAGTAGTGCTTTGATTTTTTATTGGGGTATCAAGTCTGAATTTCCGCAATTGGAATTACACAATATCTTTTTCTCTACGGATTATGCTGCTGAGTTCAAAGCCATTTTCCAAACCGGTTCTATGCATACAGATCCCACGGTCTATGTGAATATTACTAGTAAGTGTGAGCCGGGTTTACAAGCACCAAATGGCAAGGAGAATTGGTTTGTGATGGTGAACTGCCCTGCTAATAAAGGTCAGGACTGGAAAGCCCTGCAACAGAAAGCTAGGGCAGCTGTGATTGCCAAATTGAACCGAATTTTGGGTGTTGATTTGGAGTCCTTGATAGAAGTGGAAGAAGTATTAGAC
>CAMFKK010000102.1 GCA_945957225.1 uncultured Sphingobacteriia bacterium
AGATAGGCTCCGGTCTCGTGGGCTCGGAGATGTGTATAAGAGACAGCGGTGAAGATTATACAACTGATTCCAGTTGCAAATCAAAAGTAAAAATTCAATTTTTTTTGAAGAATAATTTAAAAAGTAATCACATCCGTCAAATCTGCAACTTTGTATTCGCTAATGTAGTTTTGACTTTTGACTTTTTAATTTTGATTTATTAATGGTCCACACCACCCGTGGTATAGTTTTGCGTACCGTGAAATATGGCGACACCAGCATCATCACATCGGTGTACACCCAGCTATTTGGTGTGCAGAGTTATATTGTAAAAGGGGTGCGCAAAAGCAGTAAAACATCGGCCGGCAAGGCCAGCTATTTTCAACCCGGCGCCATGCTGGAAATGGAAGTGTATCAGAACAATTTTAAACAGCTCCAATTCATCAGGGAATTCCAATGGAGTTATCTCTATCAGCAAGTCTTGTTTAATGTGGTGCGTAACACCGTAGCCACTTATTTGGTAGAACTTTTGCAACACGCACTCAAGGAACCCGAAGCCAATCCAGAACTATTTTATCTGGCAGAAGAAACCCTCAAACAATTAGACCAGTGCACAGACCAAGTGGCTGCCAATATTCCACTCTATTTTATGCTGCGTCTGGCCAGTGAACTGGGTTTCCAACTATTAGGAGAATACTCAGCAACCACGCCAGTCTTTGATTTGCAAGAAGGCATGTTCATTAAAGAGCAACCCCTGCATCCTTATTTGATTGAAGGTCCACTAGCCAAAACCACTTCTGATTTTCTTAAAATTCAAGACCCAGCGGAACTAGAAAAAATTGTCCTCAACCGTCACCTGCGCCAAGAACTTTTAGCAGCCTACCAACTCTTTTTATCGCTCCATATTCCTGACTTTGGAGAGATCAAGAGTCTTCCCATTTTGCAGGAAGTGTTGGGGTGATTTATTAATATGTCTATATTCAAATATAGAAACCCTTTAAAAATCAAATGAGTTTTAATAAGAAGCATTTTAGAAAATACAAGTGGATCATCATTTGTATTGCCATCATTGCATTGTCTAATTGGTCACCAATAAATTACTTCATTCATGGATTTGAAGTTGTAGATATGCAACACTATTCTTATTCTAATAGTGATGACCCTTCAACAATCTTTCATGAAAATTTTGGAAGCCCTTTTCAATTTAGAACAACTGTTTCCGAGGAGTATCGTATTACACATCCCAAAAATGATACTTTGTTGTATAGGAATTTTTGGAAAAATCCTATTTGTTTTTGGCGGTGGAAAGAGTATGTAACAGACAAAAAATATACACTGCCATACATAAGCCGAAAGGATGTAATAAGAAATGCAGAAAGCAAAAAAGGGTAAATGTTCAATTGATTTTAATTAACTAGTTTATGAGAAAACTGTTAGTAATAATTGCCTCTTTTTATTTGCTTTATACAATTGGACAATATGCTTACAAGCGATATCTTGTAAATAAATATAAAAGCTCAGTAGCTGATATTAATTTGTTGTTGGATGCTACAAAGCAAGACAGCAGCAGACTTGGAAAAATTTTCAAAGTCAATGATTTTTATCTTGTAAATAGTAGGTATTACCAAAAATTAGTCAAAGAGGGAATTGTAGGAGCAAACACAGAAATCTATTATAAGAGTAAGGATTGTATTTGTTTGATCAATAAAGCAGATCCTAGTTTTGACAATACATTCACTGTTACAGATTATATTGTTATTAGAAATGACAATATTGGCAAGTTGTCAAATGGCTTGGATGATCTGTATTCTATGAATCAAGATGAAGGAAACCAGCATTTAAAAATTGAAGCTTTTCAATTAGATGACCTGGCCAATTTATTTATCATAAAGCATTGATGCTTCTTTGATCCAAACCATTCCCGGCTGTTTGCCTTTTTCAAAACTGCCTAAGCGCTTGTCAAAACCAAGAGCCTTGGCTCCGTTGATGGTAGCCCATTGCAAAATTTCTGTGAGTGGAATTTCAGGGAAATGTTTTTGGATGGTGTTGATCTCTGAGAGAATACTGAGTTGGTGATTGCTGGCCAAGCTATCTGTGCCCAAGACTAGGCTGCAGTTTTTTTGACGCAAGAGTTCAATGGGTGGGAGTGCTTTGTTGATGTAAAGATTGGCATTCACGCACAAACAGAAATGGTATTGTGTTTGCTGTGCCACAGCTAATTCAGCTATAAAATCAAGATCTGATTCCTTGGTGAAAGTATCATGCACCAACAATACCTGTTTTGCTCCTGCTAAATGATGCGCCACAGATTGTAGACTGCTTTTACCGGTGGGATGATAAAAACTGGTTTCTACTTTTAATAGTTCATAAAGTCTGGTAAAGTCTCCTTTTTTGTGGCCCAGAAAATCATCCTCAAAATCCGTTTCTTGGTTATGAAGCGATGTGGTTTTGCCCTGATAATAGGGCTCCATCAATTCCCATAAAGCTGATGAAACGGAATAGGGTGCGTGTGCGGCCATGCTCAAACGGAAGGCATCGCCCTGCAAGGGCTCAAACTGCCGATAAGCAGCAAGACCCTGTTCAAAACGCATGGCTGCTATTTGAGGGGAGAACCCACTGATCTCTAAAAATGTATGCCAACTTAGGTTGTTCTTGGATTTCTGTAAGAAACTAGTGGCGTTATTGCTGATATCGCCCACGGCAACAATGCCATTTTGGATCATGGCGGCTTCTGCATCACTAATGGCTTGCAAAATCTCGTCTTCTGGAAAATGTCTGAGCGATAATATAGAGAGGATAAAATCTACCAGACCCGTGCCCTCGGGAATCAGCCCCTTCATATGACTCAGCTCTAGATGACAGTGGGCGTTTACTAATCCTGGGCTTAACCAGCCCGGTTGGTATTGAATCTCTTCTCCGGCTTCGCTGACTGGCACAATGGCTTCCACCACCCCTTGTTGGTCCATGATCAAGACCTGATCTGCTTCCAATAACTCGGTTCCGGTAAAAATGGCATCGGCCTGAAACTTGCGAAAACCCATGAAATCTTTTTTGCTAAGTTAATGCCCTATGTTGGATTCCCCTCCTTAGCTTGGTGAATGAGGGGTGCCCAAAGGGTGGGGTGGATGGTTTAGTTTTGTGGAATCCTTTATTTTGTCATCCTATAACCTGCATAAATATTTTATTTGTCAACATATAACCTTACATTTGTAATGATAAAAGCAGCCCTTAAATTGACTAAATAATGAAAAAAACATTGATTTTAAATCAGTTAGATGCTAAAATAAAAAAACTAAATTCAAAATCTATTACTGAATTGCCTTCTACAGGATGGATCAAAGCTACTAGAATGGCTTTGGGTATGTCTCAAGAGCAGCTTGGCAAGAAATTAAAAATAACTAGACAGAGTGTACAAGAATTGGAAAAAAGAGAGAAAGAAGGTACCATCACTCTTAAGACTTTGAAAGAAGTTGCCAAGGCTATGGACATTCAGTTGGTCTATGGTTTTATTCCCAATCAGGGGAGTCTTGAAGCATTGATTGAAAAGAAAGCAAGTGAATTAGCTACTCGTATTGTTATGCGCACATCTAATTCCATGAAATTAGAAGATCAACAGAACTCAGATAAAAGACTTCAGAAAGCTATTAAAGAAAGAACTAGGATGCTTGTAAATGAAATGCCTAAGATTTTATGGGACTAATATTGGATAATCAACCTGGACAAACCCCTCTTGATGAAGACGAGAAGGATGGGTTATTAATTGCTACCATTACCAATAGATCAGAATTAGATGAGTTTGAGCAAAAGAATATTGAAGAAGCCATTCAATGATGACGGATCTACAAAGGAATCAATACCTATCAGCACTATATGCAGCTGATAAAGGCGATATCAGTTTGTTATTAGATTTTGCCAAATCCTAATAAATTTCCCTCTTCGCCAATTTTAAGTGGGCTGCCCAAAGGGCCGGTTGGATGGGGAGTCCAGCCATTTTTGGCTTTAAAAACTCAATAAAATAGCCTATTTGAGCAGATAATTCAAAAAAGTTGCAAAATTATTATTGAAAATCAATTGGTTACAAAGGTGTCTGTGAAAATAGTTTTCAAAAAGCTTGGAATTTAAGTCTTTTGGCCCCTACCTTTGCCCCCCCGAATAAATTGGGGACATCAGACCGGTGGGATAGCACCGGGTCATTTAAAAAGAAATATTATGAGCAAACTCCATTTCACCACAAAGTCTGCGAACGCGGCTACCGTGCAACATAATTGGTATGTTGTAGACGGCACTAATCAAACCGTAGGTCGTTTGGCTTCAAAGATTGCTGCTGTTCTTCGCGGTAAGAACAAAGCTTATTACACTCCTCACGTAGATTGCGGAGACAATGTCATCATCATCAACGCCGAGAAGGTTTTGTTGACTGGTAACAAATTCCACGACAAAGTTTACATGAACTTTACTGGATACCCAGGTGGTCAAAAGCAGGAAGCTGCTGAAGACTTGATCAAGCGTCGTCCAGAAGTTTTAATGGAAAGAGCTGTTAAAGGCATGCTTCCTAAAAACAAACTTGGCCGTAAGATGGTTAAGAAATTATTCGTTTATGCAGGTGCTACACATCCACATGCTGCTCAGCAACCTAAAGAACTGAAATTCTAATTTAAACACATTCCAAACAAACTATAATGGAAAAACAAAAAAACGCAGTTGGTCGTCGTAAAGAAGCTGTTACCCGTGTGTTCATTAGCAAGGGAGATGGTAAGATCACTGTAAACGACAAGGATTACAAAGCCTATTTTCCGCTGGTTTACCTGCAAAATCAGGTAGAAGCGCCTTTAAAAACTGCCGATGCTCTTGGTAAGTTTGACATTGTAATCAACGCTGCTGGCGGTGGTTTAAAAGGTCAAGCTGAAGCTGCCAAATTGGGTATTGCCCGTGCGCTGTTGGAAGTGAATAGCGAATTGCGTCCTGCACTGAAAGCTGCCGGTCAACTGAAGCGTGATCCACGTGGTGTTGAACGTAAGAAATTCGGTCATAAGAAAGCACGTAGAAGCTACCAGTTCAGTAAACGTTAATATTCAATTAAACAAACTCATACAATGGAAAATAACACTTCATTACAACAACAACTGCTGGAGGCCGGCGTACACTTTGGTCACCTGAAAAAGAAGTGGAACCCTAAGATGTTGCCTTACATCTTTGCTGAGAAGAAAGGTATTCACATCATTGACCTGAATAAAACTGTAGACCATTTGCAGGAAGCTGCAGCGGCCATGAAACAAATTGCCAAAAGCGGTAAGAAGATCATGTTCGTAGCTACAAAAAAACAGGCTAAAGAAATAGTAAGCGAATGCGCTAAGCGTGTTAATATGCCTTATGCAACTGAACGTTGGTTGGGTGGTATGTTGACTAACTTCAACACTGTTCGTAAGAGCGTGAAGAAAATGCAGAGCATTGAAAAAATGTTGGCTGATGGAAGCGCAGAAAGCTTGACTAAGAAAGAGCGTTTGACTTTAACTCGTGATAAAGAGAAAATGGAAAAGGTATTGGGCGGTATTGCTCAATTGGGTCGCCTACCAGCCGCTTTATTCCTTGTTGATATTGGTCACGAGCATATTGCTTTGGCCGAAGCAAAACGTTTGGGCATTACCACATTTGGAATGGTAGACACCAATAGCGATCCTAATAAGGTTGACTTTGCAGTACCTGCAAATGACGATGCTACCAAATCTATTGCTATTATCACCAACTACATTGTAGCTGCCATTGCAGAAGGTTTGGCAGAACGTCAAGCTTCTAAAGATGACGAAGGTGAAGATGACAACAATAACGAAAATGAAGCCCGTGCTCGTCGCCTGGAAGCTGAAGCTCAAGCTGAAGCTGGCCGTGGTGGCAGAAGAGGTGCTAACTCAGGTGCACCTGCAGGTGGTCCTGGTGGCGCTCCTAAGCGTCGTGTTCCAAGCAGTGGAAACCGTCGCCCAGCTGGTGGTGGTGGAAGCCGATAGTAAGAAACAATTGATTGGGTCATTACGTCGTGCTCCTCTGGGAGAAGGCTTAATGACCCATCTTTTATAGATTGAGTCCTACTTCATTTTTTCTTAACAGGGATGCATTGTTAGACAATGTAAATTGCCCTCTTACATTTAATAACCTTAATAACATAATTATATGTCTACTGTAACAATTACCGCTGCAGAAATCAACAAATTGCGTCAAGCTACCGGAGCTGGTATGCTGGATTGCAGAAAAGCTTTGACTGAAACCAATGGCGATTTTGAAGCTGCTATTGACTGGTTGCGCAAGCAAGGTCAGAAAGTTGCTGCTAAGCGTAGCGACCGTGAAGCAAAAGAAGGTGTAATCATTGCAAAAACTTCTGCTGATAACAAAACTGGTTTTGTTGTTTGCATTAGCTGTGAAACTGACTTTGTTTCTAAGAACGCTGACTTTGTTGCTTTTGCACAAAGCATTGCTGACGCTGCCGTTGCTAACAACGTTAAGAGCGCAGAAGAACTAAACGAAGTATCTGTAAACGGTGCTAAGGTTTCTGACCTGATTAACGATAAATTGGCTTCTATTGGCGAGAAAATTGGTATTGCCAAATTTGAGCGCATTGAAGCAAATTATGTAGCTTCTTATATTCATGGTGCATACCGTATGGGTGTATTGGTTGGTTTAAGTGCTGAAGCTGCTGAAGCTGGTAAAGACGTAGCCATGCAAATTGCTGCTATGAATCCTTTGGCTGTTGATCCAGATGCTATTCCTGCTGCTACTATTGAAAGAGAGCGTGCTATTGTGGTTGAAACCATGAAAGCTGATCCTAAGATGGCTGGCAAACCAGAAGATATGATTGCTAAAATTGCTGAAGGCAAATTAAATGCATTCTTTAAAGAGAATACTTTGTTAGCTCAGGCTTTTGTAAAAGACGGTGGCAAAACTGTTGGTGAATACTTGAAATCAGTAAATGCTGATTTGAAAGTTACCCAGTTTGTACGCGTTGCTTTGGGATAATGGTTGCTCTAAATATTCAAGCCGTTCCAATACCTTGGGACGGCTTTTTTCAATGTTGTCTGTTAAACTGCAGCATTCAATAATAGCTCATGTACTTTTTTCCAAGGCACATCGTATCCTTTTGTTATGTTGGTATAAAGGATTAATTTATTGCCTTTTTCAACCTCTAAGTATAAATAGTGTATTCCTTTTCTAATGTAATAAATAATAAAAGTCAATAAAAGTATTTTAAATAAGTTGGGTAAATAATTCCAGACTGAAAAAAATATTGATTTTGCAGGATTTATTACATAACCAAATAAAGTGTCAGCAATAACTTTGGTCCAAGGCAGTATGCCAAATATCAATGAAAATGAAAAATAAACAATTAGAATATTGAAAACCCAGTTAAATACCGTATTTAATTTCAATATGATATTTAATTCTTGATTTGAATTGAATAGTGTATAATTTCTAATTTTTATTCCATTAATACCATTCTCCAGATGAGATTCTAGCCAATTTTTAAAACGCTGAAATAATTTATTTGTCAAAAAAATCCAAAAAGACATCATTGTCAATATTAACAGGATTAAACCTATAC
>CAMFKK010000103.1 GCA_945957225.1 uncultured Sphingobacteriia bacterium
ATTCTTTTCTTTCTCTTGTTGGTTGTTTTTTTGCCCAATCCCACATTAGGGTTAATCCATCTTTCAATTGGGTTTTGTCTACATATCCTAAAATGGTAGTTGCCTTTTCGTGGGTAGAATAAGCATTGATTACTTCATGCCTTTCTTCTAAATGCTCAATTGCGGCACCACCAACAATAGTTTGCAATAAATTGGCTGCATCTATGACCCTGGTTTCAGTAGAACTACCTAGGTTAATAATTTCTTTAGAAGCTTTTTCATTGGTAGCGGCTTGCCATAATGGTTCTAGGCAATCTTCAATATAGGTAAACGCCCTTTTTTGATGTCCTTGTCCAATGACTGTAAAAGCTTCATTGTGTAATTTCTGGTACATCCAAATGCCTAATACATTTCTATATTTATCCCAGATATTTTGGTGTTGGCCATATACATTATGTGGTCTAACAATACACCAGTCTAAACCATGTTGTTCTCCTGCAATTTGAATATCCATTTCACAAGCAAATTTGGCTACACCATAGGGGTCAACTGGGCTAGGCTGGTGCGCCTCACTAAAGGGAGGATTGCCAATGCCATAAACCGCCATACTTGAGGTAAAAACCAATCTTTTTACACTATACTTAATACAGGCATTTACCACATTTGCAGTAGCCACCAAATTGTTTTGATAATTAAAACAACGGATAAAAGGGCTTAAGCCTTCTGCAGCATAAGCCGCTAAATGGTATACAAAGTCAATTTGGCCATCTTTAAAAACCTCATCTAAGCTATCTGTTACCAAGTCTAACTGATGAAAGCGAATATTTTGAGGTAGGTTTTCCAAATAACCACCAGATAAATTATCAATTCCAATTACTTCATATGTTGGGTACTGTGCTAATAAATATTCAGCTAATTTGGATCCTATCATTCCTGCACAACCTGTAATCAATATTTGCTTCATCTACTTGCTTTAATCGTATTTTATGGAAAGGGAAATTCCGTCTCTAATTCCCTTTAGAGTTGCTTTTAATTTCTCTAGTCTTAAACGAGCCGCAAAATACCCTAAAATAAGGGAAAAGTAAAAAATATTGCAGATTAGAACAGTGGGGGCCTGGTACCATTTTGTATATCTTTTTAAGAGCCAAATCCGGTTTCTAAAATTCAGATAATGTACAATTGGATTTAAAAATCCTTCCTTGCCCTTTGTTTTACTTTTATTAGACATACCTGCAATATGGTAAACTACAGAATCAGGATGATAAATAAGTGAATAGCCCAATGCCTTGATTCTAAAAGAAAGGTCTACGTCTTCTGAATAGATAAACATATTCTGGGCTAAAAGTCCCGTTTCTGCTAAAACCGCATTTCTAACAAAAAAAGAACAGCCTGTTACCCAGTCCACTTCTTTGATTTGTAAATAAGGCTTGCTTGGTTTTTGATTAATCCCCTTGGTATAAGCAAATCCAAACCAATTTGAATAATAGGATCCACCATTCCACAAAATGGACCTATCATGGTTATAATGAATCCTTGATTGAATGGCACCCGTATTGGGATGCTTTTCCATATACTGAACCAAATGGGTCAAAAAATCGGGCTCAACAAAAGTATCATTGTTTAGCATGATGGAATAGGTAAAGCCATTCTTGATGGCATATTGAAAACCCAAATTATTACCCCCAGTAAAACCTTGATTGGTCTCTGATTTAATTAAAATGATTTCTGGATGTGTTGTTAGTAATTTTTCTCCTGAACCATCAATAGACCCATTATCTACTACTAAAACCCGATGCGCTTTGTAATCAATATTTTTCAATGATTGAATACAATCATTGGTTACATCAAAACTATTCCAGTTAACCAATATGATGGCAACAGATGCTTGCATTTTTTTCTTTTAAAGTCAGAATTAGTGCTATTAACCTAGCACTTGGAATCACTAATTATTAATGGCTGTTAGCTTTAAATTATCTAAAGACCAGCTTTTTTGACACAAACTGGATACAGCATTTGGAATATCGTTAAACGTTAATCTTACTGGGCCGCTGTGAGAAGTAATGTATTCTATCTTATACATACTGGTTCCATTTTGTTGGTCAACTTTTGAACAGACACCTGGATATAAAGCCCATGCATTACTATTGGCCTTATTATTAATCATATTGCTTTGATAATTATTGGGGTATGACTGATCATAACTGCCATTGGAAAAAGTAGTCAGGTAAATAGTATTATTATCCAATTGAACCTGCCAAAATCCGGGATAGATGGCTCCTGGCGCTACAAAATTACCCCTCCAGTCATCATGAATCAATAAGTCAAATTCAATTTTTAATACATTGTGTTCTGGCATATTCCTCTTTTCAAACACCACAAAATTGCTATTGAATCTACCTAAAACTGAGTTATTGTTAAATTTGGTAATTTTCAAAGAATCTACAAGACCATTGGCTCCATAAACATTAATACTGTCCTTTGTTTGATTTTCAAAGTCATTGAAATAAGCAATATCTCTTTGGGTGATATCTTTAAAACAGGCAGTTAAGCTTAGGCAAAAAAACAATAGCGGTAGCCATCTGGTTAATAGAGGAATAGAATAAGTTTTTTGCATGATTTCTAAATAGTTGCCAAAAATAGTCTTTACTAACTTAAATCTGCTTTGTACCTAGAATCAGTTTTTATATTTCTCGATTTTCTTATATTTAAAATCTAAATGCTGTTATATGACTCCATTTCTAGGAGAGCTGCTTGGATCAGCCATATTATTATTACTAGGACAAGGCGTGGTAGCCAATGTAGTGCTTCCAAAAACTAAGGGAAATGGGGGAGGACTAATTGCCATTACTTTTGGTTGGGGAATGGCTGTATTTGTTGCTGTATTTAGTGTTTCAGCTGTAAGTGGGGCGCATTTAAACCCTGCAGTCACCATTGCACTAGCAGTAGCAGGAAAATTTGAATGGTCTCAGGTTCCTTATTATATACTTGCCCAGTTATTGGGTGCCATGTTGGGTTCCACACTGGCCTGGATCTTTTATCGTCAGCATTTTGACCTTGCAACCAATCCGGAGGATCAATTGGCCTGTTTTGCTACTAGTCCTGCTATCAAAAGTAATTTTCACGCTTTATTTAGTGAGGTCTTGGGCACTTTTATCCTGATTTTGGGCGGATTATTTATGATCAAAGGCGCCAATAGTCTGGGACCACTTGACGCATTGCCTGCTGGTTTATTGGTGTTGGCCATTGGACTAAGCCTTGGCGGGGTTACCGGTTACGCCATTAATCCTACCCGAGACCTTGGTCCCAGAATCATGCATAGTCTATTACCAATTAAAGGAAAAGGAAGCAGTCATTGGGATTATAGTTGGGTTCCTATTGTTGGACCTATTGTTGGCGCTGTTTTAGCGGCTCTTTTGTATCAGGGATTAACCAGCTAGTGAATTGGCTACCATTGTTGACAAAACTGATTAGTCTTCAAAGTTTTCATAATGATCCAGCGCGTGTTTTTTGCCTAGATACCCATAAAGCTTTCTTTTTAAAGGAGCTAAAAATTTAAGGGGATCTTTCACTAGGTGCTTTGAGAACAGATGGGCTAATATGTACAGATTTTTTTGACTTTCAGAAATAGCAACTGGTTGGCCTTGATGGTTGGGATTCAATGTTATTAAGGCAAAACCTCCCCACATTTCTAGAAAATTATCATTAGGAGAATAGGATCCCGTGATATAATCTAGTTCTGCGTATTCAATAAACTTATTATTAGATAATTCAATGGCTTTTTTAATCCCAGCCCTGCACTGTGGGTTAAAACTATCGTGCATAACAATAGTAAGTGGATGCTTGTGGGGATAGCTTAAAATGGCTTCCAGATCCTTAAAAACCCCATTTTTACTATGGTCTCCATCTACTAAAATAAACCCTAATTGCTTACCGGAGGCTTCAATTTCTGATAATAAGCTGGGTAAAATCTCATAAGAATTACCCACCCTAAAATGAACATTATTAAATTTTGTGGATAGCAGTTTTTCAGGTGCCTTGCTAATGTCAAGCGAGTAAACTTCTTTCGAAAAATGGCTAATGACTTGTAGGCTTCCTCCCTGAAAAGTGCCAATTTCAATAGATACTTCCGGTCTAATGCTGTCTAAAACTTGAATCAGTGCAGATTTTTCTGCCCTTGACATCTGCCATTTTAAAGCATGATTAAAGCTAAAGGAGGTAAAAAATGGAAGTCCTATATCCGAAGCCATTATTTGTTGTTTTCAATGATAAATGCTGGCCGCTAACCAATTTTTTGGATGCAATTAGGGGTCAAAAGGACTGCAATGTAGCAATTGGGAAGGATTTGTGTAAAAAATCGCCAGATTTTATACAAAATGGGCTTTTTTGAAACGTTCTATCCCTTACCTTTGCGGCCAAATC
This sequence comes from uncultured Sphingobacteriia bacterium, assembly GCA_945957225.1. Taxonomy (GTDB): domain Bacteria; phylum Bacteroidota; class Bacteroidia; order Chitinophagales; family Chitinophagaceae; genus Sediminibacterium. Next base: position 4,399 of record CAMFKK010000103.1, read on the forward strand.
AAGAGATTTTTTTGATTGGATTTCAGTACATTTTTAAACCTATATATCTCTCCAGAAATGGCAACAAAAGGTAAAATCAAACAGATTATCGGTGCGGTAGTTGACGTACATTTTCCAGACGACAACACCCTTCCTGAGATTTTCAACGCGTTGGAAATCACCAAAGAAAACGGCGATAAGCTGGTTTTGGAAGTGCAACAACACCTTGGTGAAGACAGTGTTCGTACCATTGCAATGGACGGAACAGAAGGTCTGGTTCGTGGAATGGAAGTAATTGACACTGGTAAAGCTATTGCTATGCCAACTGGTCCATTGGTAAATGGCCGTTTGTTTAACGTTACTGGTGATGCCATTGATGGTTTGCCACAGGTAAGCAAAGAAAATGGTCGTCCTATTCATAATAAGCCACCATTATTTGAAAACCTAAGTACTGCTTCTGAGATCCTATTTACAGGGATCAAAGTAATTGACTTGATTGAGCCTTACGCAAAAGGTGGAAAGATTGGTCTATTTGGTGGTGCGGGTGTGGGTAAAACCGTATTGATTCAAGAATTGATCAACAATATTGCCAAAGGCCACGGTGGTCTTTCTGTATTTGCTGGTGTGGGTGAGCGTACTCGTGAGGGTAATGACTTATTGCGTGAGATGATTGAAGCAGGGATCATGAACTATGGTGATGCTTTCAAACACAGCATGGAAGAAGGTGGATGGGATTTGAGCAAAGTAGATATGGAAGGATTGAAAGATTCTAAAGCAACCTTTGTATTCGGTCAAATGAACGAACCTCCAGGAGCCCGTGCACGTGTGGCTTTGAGCGGTTTGACTATTGCGGAATATTTCCGCGATGGAGATGGTACTGGAAAAGGTAAAGACATCCTGTTCTTCGTAGACAATATCTTCCGTTTCACACAAGCTGGTTCTGAAGTATCTGCCCTTTTGGGTCGTATGCCTTCAGCGGTAGGTTATCAGCCAACACTAGCTACTGAAATGGGTCTGATGCAAGAGCGTATCACTTCTACCAAAAATGGTTCTATTACCTCTGTACAGGCGGTATACGTACCTGCGGATGACTTAACGGATCCAGCTCCTGCAACCACTTTTGCTCACTTGGATGCCACTACGGTATTAAGCCGTAAGATTGCGGATTTGGGTATCTATCCTGCGGTGGATCCATTGGATTCTACTTCAAGGATCTTGACCCCAATGATTGTGGGTGACTTACACTATGATTGTGCTAACCGTGTTAAATTGATCTTACAGCGTTATAAGGAATTGCAAGATATCATTGCCATCTTGGGTATGGATGAATTGAGCGATGACGATAAAATGACCGTACAACGTGCTCGTAAAGTACAGCGTTTCTTGTCTCAGCCTTTCTTTGTGGCCGAGCAGTTCACTGGTTTGAAAGGTGTGTTTGTAGACATCAATGATACCATTCGCGGATTTAACGCCATCATGGACGGTGAAGTAGATGAGTATCCAGAAGCTGCCTTTAACTTGGTAGGTACTTTGGAAGATGCTATTGAGAAGGGTAAGAAAATGATGGAAGCTGCTAAAGCCTAATTTTTATGAACGTAGAAATATTAACACCCGAAAAAAAGCTGTTTAGCGGTGAAGTCTATGGCGTTCAATTGCCAGGCATCACGGGTCTTTTTGAAATCCTTGACAAACACGCACCCTTGGTTTCTGCCTTGGGTAAGGGAAATGTCAAAATCTTGAAAGACAAAAACAGTGTAGAAAACTTCTCCATTCAGGGAGGTTTTGTAGAAGTCTTAGACAATAAGGCAACAGTATTGGTGGAAGGTGCAGTAGCATTGTAAACCAAGTCTAACATAAGTAAAGCCCTCGGCATTTGTCGGGGGCTTTTTTTGTGATTTATTTGAAAGAAACTAATGTAATTTTATTGCTTTACGGCGATAGCCAATATTTGTAAAACAAGCGTATGAAAAAAGCACTTATCACAGGTGTTACTGGTCAGGATGGAGCTTATCTGGCAGAAATGTTATTAAAGAAAGGCTATGAAGTGCATGGCATTAAAAGAAGAAGTTCACTATTCAATACTGGTAGAATTGACGGTTTTTATGAAGACCCCCATATTCCAGACCGCCATTTTATTTTGCACTATGGCGATTTAACCGATAGTTCTAATCTCACTAGGATTATCCAAGAAGTGCAGCCAGACGAGATTTATAACTTGGCGGCCATGAGCCATGTGCACGTGAGTTTTGAAATGCCAGAATATACTGCTAACGCCGATGGAATAGGCACGTTGAGAATTTTGGAAGCGGTTAGGTTATTGGGACTAGCAAATAAAACTAGGATCTATCAAGCATCCACTTCAGAATTATATGGATTGGTTCAAGAAGTACCACAATCTGAGAAGACACCATTCTATCCTCGCTCACCATATGGCGTAGCTAAATTATATGCATACTGGATCACGGTAAACTATCGCGAAGCATATAACATGTATGCTTGTAATGGTATACTATTTAATCACGAATCACCTTTGCGTGGTGAAACATTCGTGACTAGAAAAATTACCAGAGCCGTTGCTAAAATTGCATTGGGTTTACAAGACACTGTTTTTCTGGGTAACCTAGACGCCAAGCGCGATTGGGGACACGCCAAAGACTATGTAGAAGCCATGTGGCTCATTTTGCAACAAGAAAAGCCCGAAGACTTTGTTATTGCCACTGGGATTACTACCCAAATTCGTGACTTTGTAAGAATGGCATTTAGTGAGATTGGGGTTGAGTTGGCTTTTAGAGGAACTGAAGAGCATGAAGAAGGATTTGTGGTTGCTAGTACAGGTAAATACAAAGTACCCGTTGGTCAAGTAGTAGTAAAAGTAGATCCAAGATATTATAGACCTACAGAAGTAGACTTGCTCATTGGTGACCCCACTAAGGCCAATACCCAATTGGGATGGAAACCCAAATATAGCTTGGCCCAAATGGTACAAGAAATGGTAGCTAGTGATTTGAATATTTTTGAAAAAGACCAGTTCTTAAAACAGAGTGGTTTTGAGGTTAAGAATGAATTTGAATAAGATGGAAAAGATTTCAAAAATTTATATTGCTGGTCATAGAGCTGTCTCTTATACACATCTCCGAGCCCACGAGACCGGAGCCTATCGCG
>CAMFKK010000104.1 GCA_945957225.1 uncultured Sphingobacteriia bacterium
CCTCGACTAGTCGTCGGCAGCGTCAGATGTGTATAAGAGACAGAGTATAATCATACCAAAACCAATAGCAGCAATTACTTGAAAAAACAACATTTGAAAATGAATGTCAAACCAGATACCAAAATTGATGATTGTAAATTCTAATAATACCAACCAAAAACCACGTTGTATTAAAAAAATCCTTGCAGCAGAAAGATTATTTGTTTTTTTAAAGGAGAGATAAGCTGAACTGCCTGCTAGAAAAACAAAAGCAGGTGCACAAAAATGGGTAATCCATCTAGTAAAAAATAGGATTGGGGTACTAGTGTTTACATCTGTTGGGTTTTGGGTAATGGCAGTGGTATGTAATAAATCTCTGCAGTGGTCTAGTGCCATGATCAAGATAACGAGACCCCGAGCAATATCAATGCTTTGAATTCTTTTCATGTTGATTATTCAGTAATTAGGGAATGATATTTACTGTCTTTCATTCTAAGATAAACCATAAGGGAGATAAAAATGCATAGGCTTACATACCAATAAAACCAGGTTTCGTGACCAATGTTTTTTGCATACAGTGCCAACCATTCTGCCGTTCCGCCAAATATTGCTACCGTTAAAGAATAAGGTAGTCCCACGCCAAGCGCCCTAACTTCAGCTGGAAAAAGTTCTGCTTTAACCACTGCATTAATAGAAGTATAACCACTTACAATTAGCAAGGAGCAAATCATTAAAAGAAATATAAAACTCAGGTTGGTTGCCTGGCTTAAAGCATTCATGATTGGAACCGTACAAATTGTGCCAAGAATACCAAAACCTATCAATAAAGGCTTTCTGCCAACCTGATCAGAAACCCAACCAAAGATGGGTTGTAAACAGGCAAATAGGAACAAAGAGCAAAATGATAGAAGGGTAGCATCATCCTTAGTTAGTTTGACCGTATTGATCAAGAATTTTTGCATGTAAGTAGTGTAAGTATAAAATGCAATGGTGCCACCCAATGTTAACCCCACAACGGTTACAATAGCTTTGGGATGTTTTAGCAATGCTTTTAAACCTCCTTTTTTTTGTTGAACCATTCTTGCTTTTTCAAATGCATCCGTTTCATGTAAACTACTACGAAGATAAAATGCAATCAAAGATAAAACTGCGCCAATGGCAAAAGGTATTCTCCATCCCCATGCGGCCAGATCCTCTGCGGATAAGAATACTCTTTGAAGCAATAACTGAAGACCCAGTGCCAATAATTGTCCACCAATCAAGGTTACATATTGAAAACTGCTGTAAAATCCCCTGTTTTTTTCTAAAGCAACTTCGCTTAAATAAGTAGCGGAAATACCATATTCACCACCCACACTCAATCCTTGCAATAATCTAGCAAACAAGAGTAAGATGGGGGCTAGTATGCCTATTTGTTGATAGCTTGGTAAACAGGCAATGAGTAAGGAACCAAATGACATGAGCAATACAGAAATGGTCATTGCTTTTTTGCGCCCTTTTCCATCAGCAATATTTCCAAATAACCATCCACCCAGGGGGCGCATTAAAAATCCAACCGCAAAAATTCCTGCGGTATTTAATAATTGTGCGGTAGGATTACTATTTGGAAAAAAGTGCTTTGCAAAATAAATGGAGAATGCAGCATAGGCATACCAGTCATACCATTCTACTAAGTTGCCCACGGATCCACCAAGAATGGATTGAATACGCCATTGATGTTGCTGCTCTTTATTCTTTGACATCTCTATGCTTCTATCAGTTCTTTGATAGCTTTTAAAATGGGATTCCAACCCTCACCTCCATTGGAGGATTCTTCAAATCTTCTAGCACCTTCCGCTACTTTGTTATAGTCTCCCTGTGTAACTGTTAGAAGCGTGCTACCTTCCTTTTGTACAAGTTCATAAGTCACGGTCAAGTAATTTTCTGGAATATCTGGAATACTTCCATTTGGATCAATTACTGTGTAGCTAAGCAATTTAAAGGGTACAAGTTCTTTAATTTGTCCTTTTACAAAAACCATTTTTTTGCCTTCGTATTCTCCTTGCCACAACAAAGAACTGCCTATTTCCCAGTCTGAAATGGTTTCACAACCAAACATATATTGCTTGGTCATTTCAGGATTGGTTAAAGCATCCCATACACTTGAGGCGGGAGCTTTAATGTCAATTTGGTTGACAATGTTTAATGGATTCATTGGGTTATTGGTTAGGGGGTGTTTTTATTTTTCTGAAAATAACTCTTTGTAAGTTGGTAACTGAATAATTGGTAACAGCTTTATTTTCTTCCTCTAGTTTTTTGCCTGAACTAACTTCAAAAATTAATTGATCCCCAATTAACTCATAACTAGCAGTCAAAAAAATCCCCTGAGTTTCAAAAACACTGTAAAGCTTATTTTGAAACAAATAGTCTTTTAGAATAATGCCATCCCCCTCATCAGTAACATAACTATTTGTAGCTGCGTCTTTTAAAATTAATGTATAGTCCTTTACCATTGGTTGGGTTTTTGACAGATAACTGGTTTTCCAAGACCAGGTATTTGGGCTTGTTGTTTTTTGAACCAATAATTGAACAGGAACACTATCTCTAAGTTGTCCCTTACCATATATATGCATGATGCCTTCCCATTTGCCTAAACATTTGTCACCAAATGTTATTTGGGCCTCTAAAACATTAATAAAAGATACTAGGAATATAGCCATGCTTAAACAAATTGGTTTAATGGCTGAGGATTTTTCCCTTTCTAGCATTTCCATAAACTTAAGTGATTGATAATCAATTATATAAATTTAATCCGTCTTTAAGATGGCTTTAAGTTGGCCGCGGCATTTTTGCTTTACAAACAACAACAAAATACACCAAAACAACTAAAAGTAATAAAATGAAAAAGTTCAACAACATCAAATTGGCCCTGATTGCAGTTACCCTAGTTTTAGCTACAGCTTGCAGTAAAAACAGTTCTGAAAATGCCATAATAAAACCTACTACAGAGCAAAGTAATCAAACTGCAAGTATTCAGGGTAGGGTAGCATTAGTAGACCTGGATGGTAATAAATTATCGGATCATAGTGGTATTTTAATTAGTGTCAATAACGGTGCATATACCACAACAACTGATCAAAGTGGTCAATTTTCTTTAAAAGCAATTCCATATGGTAAATACCAAATTAGTTATTCAAAAACAGGATATGGTACAGGTTTGTTTGCAGAAGTGAATCACCAAACAACCGCACAGCAATTTACTTTGATTGAGAAAACAGTAATGATGAACCAGGTTTCCAATATTCAAGTTACCAGTTTACAAATCAAAGACCTAAGCAACGAACCTGGTATTGCAGGTTTGATTGAACTTGGAATAGCAAGTGGAGCGGTAAGTATTAAACCTGTATTTTTTAACAACAATCAAGAACAAAAAGCATTTAGATTATTCTTCTCTGCCAGTAATCAAGTTGATGCAAAACAGTATCAAGCAGAAAGGAAAATTTTGGTAAGTGGTGTAAATGATAATCCTAATAATCATTTATTCACTACTACCGAATTGGAAAATATGGGATTCAAAAAAGGACAGACCATTTATGTAAAAGCCTTTGGCGATGGTAAAGTAGATGATCAGTTTAGTCATCCAGTAAACGGAACCATGGTATTCCCTAGTCTTGCAGCCACTGGATCAGAAGTAATGAGTTTTCAAGTTCCCAATAAATAATTAAGACAGTTAGTTTGGTAATGGATAGGACGATTGGTTATAGAGAGCCACCTAATGGGTGGCTTTCTTATTATGATGTAACCAGTTTAACCAATCAAGGGCTACTTTGTCCCAATTGTACTGATCATAGTCAATGCTACCATCTTTTTTTAAGGAAAAATAATTATGCTCTTTGCCTACATAAGCATCAAAATGGAAATTGGTCTTTTTTTGGCGGATAGTTTCAATTTGGAGATAATCAATATAGGGTGTAGCCCAATCCTTGCTCCCATAACTAACCAATACAGGGATTTTTAATTTTTCCAAATAGCGTATGGGTGGGTAAGAAAAACCAATGGTAGCACTATCAGTATCTCCCTTGCTTGCATCCATGTTACCGGGATGTTTGAGCGCATCTTCCCAATAATGGAAAGAACGTTCAGCAAGTTTGCTGCTGTCGGTTTCATAAAATCTTTCTTCTGCAATGATAGACATGATTCTTCCCATGGGATTACCACCGGCATATATCAGGTCTGTAGTTCTTGGATATTGCAGGGCCATTTTTGCTACAATGGTAGAACCTTCAGAATGACCTGCTAAGACCAAGCGAGACTGCTTAATCCAAGAGAATTTTCTAAGCCATTCTAATAGGGCAATATTTCTGCCAATATAATAATCCAACAAGTTGTTTTGAATATATTCTTTGGGCATTTTTCCTGTAGCATCCTTGTAAAGGTATTGCTCATCCAATGTTTTTCTTTCTGCCAATAAGGGAACCCCAGGTTTTCCCACTATCACCAAATGATATTCCTCCATTAGACTGTCAGTATTAAATGGAAAGACCCCATAAACATCCTTGCCTTCTGTAATGATTAAGGGTTTTGGTAAACTTCCTTGACTAAAGAAAAATATGGGTTTGGCTTTCTGTTCTTCTCCTTTTTTTGACTTAATCAAGACTTCCACAATCTGGCTCTTGTAGGGGAATCGAAAATGCCTAAAGCCAAGTGTTGCAGGATCCTGTGCAGATGCTATGATAACTTGAAAGATGTATAAGCAACAAAACAATCCAGATTTCATCAAGTAAGTATTATGCTTTAAAGTGAAAGAGGGTAACTTCAGATCTTGCCCCAAAACGGATGGGTAATTTGGTAGTTCCAATACCTCTGGAAACGTAAATTCGGGTATTGTTTTGGTGATACATGCCCTTTAAATATTTACCGCTTCCCCAGGGTTTAAAAGGCGCAAAACCAAAAATATTGAGTTGACCCCCATGTGTATGGCCAGATAGGATTAAATCAGTCTTTGTATTCCCGTTTTGCATTTTTGCAATGGTATCGCTGTAAGCAGGGCAATGATTTAGGACAATATGGTAGTCACTTGGTTGGTGTTCTTTTACAGCTGTTTCAAAATCTGGTTTCCCCCCAATAAAATCATCAATTCCAGTAATGGAAACGGTTTTACCTTTTAAAACAAAGCGTTTATTCTGATTGACCAACAATTGGCAATTGTGTTTTTGATAGATATCTGTAAGATCACTAAAACTCAATCCTGCCCAATATTCCCAATTGCCTAGGATGGCTACTTTTGGTATATTTTTATCTATAAGTTGTAAGAATTCGTCTAGTACATAATGGTTTTTTCCAGCGTCAATAGAATCTCCTGTAATGGCAATTAAATCAGGTTGTTCTTTATTAATGTCTTTAGCCAATTGTTCCAATTGATAATTGACCGATTGCAAGTGTAAGTCAGAAATCTGTAGCAATTTTAAATGCTTGTCAGAAAATGGATTAGTATCTAAATAAACTAGTTTCTGTTCAATAAAAAATTGCTCACCCCAAAATGCATCTAACAAAAGCGCTCCTGCTGTAACCATAAAGCCACCAAGTAGGAATTTTCTTCTGCTAATAGACATTGGACAAAAAGATTTTTCCCAATCTACAAAAAAGATTTATAAAAAAGGATTGCTCCATTTTTTGTCTGTATAAATACTATTCCCAGAAAGGGTTTTCAAAAACGCAATTAGGTCATTTACTTCTGTTGCGGTTAAGATCAAATGTTGTCCAGCTCCATTGGGAGAAAGTTTTCTATCTAAATTATTATTACCTGGAGCCTGATTAATATTGCCATAGTGTCCAATCACCGTTTGAATTCCTACCAGATTACCAGTATGCATAAAAGGGCCGTTTTCAACTCCTGAAAGATTCATTAAATCGCGCAAGCTAGGTGACCTTGTTACTGTAATATCTATACTGGTTCCGGCAATGGTTCCAATAATGCCATTATTCCTGCTATTGGGATCAATATCAAATTCAGGAGATTTATGACATTGGTTGCAACCCAAACCACCGCTGATTCTATTGCTACTAGCATCATAAACTGGATTGCTTAAATACAAATCTTTGCCAGCATTTTCTCTTGCAGAAAAATTAGGAAAAGCCGCTCTATCATTGTTTACTAGCGCTCTTCCTGCGTCAAACTTGCTATCAAAAGATTGAATGCTTCTGATGAATTGTGCAAGACATTCTTGCAATCTTGGTTCTGAAACTTGTTGGTCTCCATATACAAACTGAAACAATTCTTTGTAATAGCCAATACCAGAAAGTTTGGTTAATAAAGCAGCAATTCCTGGTCTGCCATCTTGACCACTAAATCCCATTTCAGCATGGTCTTGAATGGGTTTGGTTGTTTGTATTTCAAGACTGGCAGCGCGTTCGTCCCAAAAAAACTTGGCTTCATCGGAAAATCGGGTATTTACTAAACGCATGGAATGTCTGGCAGTTTTTCCTGTAAGAACCCCAGAACTTGCACGGGCCGTATCTCCAAAAGCAAATGCTTGTTTGTGACAAGATCCACAAGAAATACTATTGTCAAAACTGAGTTGTTTATCATAAAACAAAACCCTACCCAAGGTTGCCTTGGCATCGGTAATGGTATTGCCGGTACCATTGTCTTTGAGAATATAGGCGGGTATATATTGCTTACTATAATTGTTCAGACTACCTAAATCTATATTATTGCCAAAAGCAGCTTTAATGGCTGCATAAGGCTCAGCAACAGCAGTTGGTTCTGATTTGGAACAACCCAAAAATAGGGCAGCAATCAATAAGAAACTGTAGGTGACAATTTGAGTCTTTCTCATGGTAAGCGTTTTTCTTCTGATGCCAATGGCAAGAACTGGTTTAATGCTAAAAAAGCATTTACCAAATTCTTAACTAAAGTCATTTTAAAAAGAGCCCAAGAAATGATTGAGCGCAGTACGATTCACAAAATTTTATTGTGTAACTGGATTTTGCTAGCTCCTTGATCTTAGATTCAAGATCTTTTAACTAGAATTTGCTGAAGCCCTTTGATATATCTTCTGCCAGTTTTTAAATCAGAAAAATGGGCAATTAAGATTCTTTCATTAGAAGCCCTTATGCTTTTGCCATCTTTTTCAGTAATCAAATAAACCTTGTTACCAGCATCATTATTAAATAGTTCATTCCATGAATAAACAACTTTATAACCGTCTGTTGCAATCAATATAAAATAAAATTCGCTTAATTGTTTGGGGCCTTGTACGTCATATGAAAGATTTTCTAAAATAGACTTTAATAAAATTCCTTTCATGTTTTTAGCAACTCCTTTTACTTCTCCCAAATGATTGGTAATGGTCAAGTCTGGTAAAGATTCCATTGGCATCCCTAATAGCTGATTCAATTGAATAATAGTAGGAGATTTGAGATTGCCTGAAACAATTATGCTATCGGTTGCTATTGGTTTTTCTTGAGCAAACAATACTGTACTTGTGATGAAGGAGAAAAGAAGAAAATAGATTTTCATTGGTAAAATTTTTAAGAAGATTTATTGACCACTTCTCAAT
>CAMFKK010000105.1 GCA_945957225.1 uncultured Sphingobacteriia bacterium
CAGGTTGTAAACATTTGAACAAAAATATTACCAAATTTAAATGAAAATATGCAAATCTTGGTTGTGTCGGGTCTTCAAGACTAAAGGTTAGTTGTTTTTCGGATTTCTAAAAAAGGCCCTTTTTTATACTACATCAAGTATAAAAAGGGGGCGTTTTTAAAAGGTTGAAAAAGTAAGTACAGGTCTGCAAAATTTTTATGGAAAAGGGCAAATGGGGTCAATTTCATACCCTAGGCAACTGATTCAATGTTCAATGACTCTTATTAAAAAGCTTTTTTGAGTAGCTAGCAGATTAATTATCAATGAAAAAACGCTATTTAGTCATTAAAAAGCTATTTTTGACCACTATTATTGGATATAATAATAATATGTGATGAATTCTTCCCGTCCCCCGGGGTTGGAGCGTCAAAAGCAATCAATGAAAGTTACCAAGTCCTATATCAGATACCAACAAAGCAAGTTTTTGTCCGATGCCCTTAGCATTGGACTTATTGTTTTGGTAGGTATTCCGTTTATGGGCTTAGAAGATCAAACGCCCAATCAGTATTTCTTTCCCTTATTTCTGTCATTATCATTGGCTGCATGGTTTATTGCTAGTTTTTTTTCAAGGCTATACGCCGATAGAAGAACCAATAAGTTTGCAGAAGAGATTATTTCTACCATTTATAATGCCGTGTTGTTTGCCATATTATTGGCGGCATTTCTGTATTTTTTTATGAAGCAAGTGGTCTTTAATAACTTGTTTTTTCTTTCTTATACCAGTGCCATTTTTTTAGTAACGGTGGTTTTCAAATACGTGATTCGTAAGTATACCCACCGCCTTGTATATGCCGGAAAATTTTCTGAAAATTTCTTATTAGTGGGAGCCACACCAGCAGGAGTAGATTTTCTAGATACAGTGCATAAATATGGTTATTATGGATACCACTGTGGAGGTGTTTTGCATCATAGTCCTGTTCAATTAAATGGGAGCAAGTATTTTGGGGCCGTTGAAGCTTTGGATCAAGTGTTAAGCGAAAACGATTTTGATGAAGTGGTGATAGCCTTGCCCAATAGTCAACCGGAAGCAGTGAAAAAAGCGGTGCAGGTTTGTGATCAATATGCCATTCCCGTGAAAATTATTCCAGATATAGACCAATATGCTACCACCAATATTCAGGTAAATAATTTGGGTTTGATTCCTGTATTGAATTTCAAATCACTACCACTTGACAAATGGGAGAACAGAACTTTAAAAAGAAGTTTTGATATTGCTTTTTCTTTGTGTTTCTTTTTATTGATTGGTAGTTGGTTGATGCCCATCTTGATGGTTTTAATCAAGCTAAGTTCCAAAGGTCCTGTCATGTTCAAGCAGGTTAGATGGGGGCTCAATAATGAAAAAATTACCTGTTATAAGTTCCGAACCATGGTAGTGCAGAGCAGGGATGTAGATGAGCAAGGCAGCTACCAACAAGCTACCAAAAATGACCCTAGGATTACGGATTTAGGATTGTTTTTAAGAAAGACCAGTTTGGATGAATTACCCCAGTTTTACAATGTTTTGAGAGGAGATATGAGTGTAGTAGGGCCAAGACCGCATCCCATTCCTCTCAATATGGCTTCAATAGATACGGTTGACAATTATATGCTCAGACATATGGTGAAACCAGGTATTACCGGATGGGCACAAGTGAATGGCTGTAGGGGAGAGACCAAGAGCATTTCATCAATGCAAAAAAGGGTCAATTATGACCTTTATTATATACATCGTTGGTCATTTTGGTTTGACTGCCAAGTTGTATTACAAACCATCATCAATATTTTCCGTGGCGACCAAAATGCCTATTAATTAGCCTATATATGAAATATTTTTTTAGTCTGATTTTGGCTTGCTTTTATTTGTGCACTAATCTGAATGCGCAAACTACCATGGTCAATACCCGCTCAGATGTCTATGATTTTTTGAGTAGGCAAGCACAAAAAGGGAATATTGTTTTTGACGATATTATTAGACCAGTATCAAGATTAAAGGTGACAGAGTTGTTAGATTCTTTAATGGTTCATCAAGACCAACTTTTTCCCATTGAACGCAAAGAACTAGCTTTTTTTCAAAAGGAATTTGGCACTAATTTAAAACCCAAAACTTGGTCTAATTCGGATACCCCAAAATTTCTTAAAAAAGACAGCAATGGCAGGTTGCGCATGCTCTCGGTTGAAAAAGAAAAATTCAAATTAAATATAGACCCTGAAGTAGAATTTGGCTTTCTGAGTTCTGACACACAATCGGTCAAAAAAATTTCAAGGGGTATTAATGCTTGGGCTACTTGGGGAAAGCATTGGGGTTTACAATTCTCTTATGCTGAAGCCACAGAATCAGGTTCTGGATTGAATCCAGACAAGGTTTTTACCCCACAACCAGGTATTATTTTAAATACACCAATTACTGGTAAGTCTTTTAACTATAATCAAACCAAAGCTAGTTTGTACTATTCTTGGAAAAAAGGCGTGATCAGTATTGGCCAAGACAATTTGCTATGGGGCTATGGAGAAAATGGCAGACCCGTTCTATCTGATAAAGCGCCTGTTTTTCCTTATGTGAGATTGAGTTTAGATATCCTTAAATGGTTGCGTTTTGATTATGCACACGCATTCCTGGCTTCTAATGTAATTGATAGTAATCAAACTTATTTTACAGGCAATACCGTTTTTGGAGGAGAGCATATCATCTATAGGCCCAAGTTTATGGCAACCAATACCCTGATTTTTAAACCAGTAAAAGGTCTTGACTTGGCATTTGGGGAATCGGTGATTTATAGTGAAAATCTGCAGTTTGGTTATTTAATGCCTTTTTTCTATTTGAAAGGCTATGATCAATACAGCAATGGAAATAGGGCGCAAGCCGGAGCCAATAGCCAATTATTTGTACAAGTCTCCAGCAGAAATCAAATTAAAAATACCCATATATATGCTAGCTTATTTGTAGATGAGATTAGTTTGTCCAATATTTCTAATCCTCAAAAAAGTAGAAACCAATTGAGTTATCAATTAGGGGCTTCTATTACGGATTTGTTGATACCCTATCTGACCCTACAAGCAGAATATACCAGAATCAACCCATTTGTGTATGCCAACTTAAATCCTGCTCAAACCTATACTAGTAATTATCAAGTAATGGGAGACTGGATGGGGAATAATGCAGATAGATGGCTGCTTGCTGCCAAGTATAGTCCAATCCCAAGATTGCGTTTAATGGCTAGGTACCAGTTTATCAGAAAAGGGGCAGCTGGCACACCAGAACAGCAATATGATATCAACAATCCTCAGCCGCCGTTCTTGTTTGGATTGCAAAGAAAAGAGGCGGAGTTTTTGTTCCGAGCCAATTATGAATTGATTAATAATTTGTATTTGATGGGCAGTTTTGGGGTCACTAGTAGACAATTGGCACCCAATTTTGCTAGCAAGAATTTTCAATCCATATCGGCAGGTATGGCAATCACGTTATAAATACGATATTTACACTTTAAACTGATTCATGGGAAAAATTGCTACAATTAGCTGGAAATCATTCTTAATAGTTCTTTTTATAGGTTTGGCTCATTTGGCCATAGCCCAAATGCCTAGTAACCTCAAAAATGTGAAAGTGAATCAGTTGAGTGATCAACAGATTGTTCAAATTTGGCAGCAATTTCAAAAATCAGGGGTTTCTGAATTAGAAGCCATGGAGATTCTTAAGCAAAAAGGGATGAGTGATGCGGAAGCTACTAATCTTAGGTTAAGAGTGGCTCAAATGCAAACGGTTAATAAGGGAACCAACTTTAGTAAACCATTGGGAAGAGATTCTTTAACTAACACTAGAGACAGCATTGCCATTAATACGCCCTTATTAAAAAAAGCAACTAGGTATTTTGGGTTCGACTTTTTCAATAATCCTTTGCTCAGTTTTGAACCCAATCTACTTTTGGCTACTCCAAAAAACTATGTTTTAGGCACTAACGATGAATTGTCTATTATCCTTACTGGATTAAATGAAGTCACTAACAGTGGAAAAGTATCCACTGAAGGAAGTATTCAAATTCCTTATGCCGGTTTGGTGCAAGTAAATGGGCTAACTATTGAAGAAGCCACTGCAAGAATCAAGTCTAAATTGCAAAAAATCTACCCTGGTTTGAGCTCTGGTAGAACTCAGTTAACAGTCAATTTGAGTAATATCCGAAGCATTAAAGTAACAGTAATTGGAGAAGCTGCACAACCAGGAACATTTCAGGTATCGTCTTTGGCCAGTATCTATAATGCATTATACTTATCAGGTGGTCCAAATGAAAACGGATCATTAAGGCAAATTGAATTGATCAGAAATAATAAATTGGTTCAGACAATTGACTTTTACCAATTCCTATTAAGGGGCATCATAAACAATAATGTACGCTTAGAAGATCAAGACGTCATCAGATTCCCAGTCTACAGCAAGCGCGCTTTTATTGGCGGAGAAGTAAAAAGGCCTTCTTATTATGAATTAAAATCGGACGAAAACCTGTCAAGTCTGCTCAATTTTGCAGGTGGATTTACAGATACGGCTTACCAAGAGATGATGAAGGTCTATCAGGTAACCAGTAAGGGCCGGATGATCAGAGATATTAAAAAAGAAGTATTCAATAGCTATACCTTATTTAACGCAGACTCTGTGGTGATAGATGTGATTATGCCAGAAATTAGAAATGCTGTAACGATTTCTGGGGCTGTGTTTCATCCTGGTCAATTTGAATTAAATGAGGGGCTTAGTTTGAGTCAATTGGTGCGCAAGGCCGATGGGTTAAGAGAAGAAGCGCTCACCGGCAGAGGTTATATTAAAAGAAAGAAAACAGGTAGAGAGCGTATGATGCTGTCTTTTGACATGGATCAAATCATGTCTGGAAAGCAGGCAGATATTCCTTTAATTAGAGAAGATTCCGTGATAGTGTTGTCTGCTGACGAACTGCGCAATAAGCTACAATTAACCATTGGTGGAGAAGTTAGAATGTCGGGTGATTTTGAATACCGTAAGGGGATTCGCTTGGCAGATCTGATTATCATGGCAGGTGGTTTTACCAATCAAGCAGCTACCCACAGGGTAGAAATTTCTAGGTTAGATAAAAATACGGCAGATACCTTGGCCAATAATTTGATGAGTTTGATGACAGTAGAAATAGATTCAGCCCTTCAAAATGCTAATAGTCAATTATTATTAGAACCATTGGATTATGTGCATATTCCAAGATTGGTGAATTACAGAAACCTGGGCTATGTAAATATTAGAGGTGAGATTTTGTTTCCTGGTGATTATGTTTTGAGCCGAAGAGATGAAACCGCACCCGAAATGATCAAACGTGCCGGAGGTGGAACCCCAATTGCAGCATTGCAAAATGCACAACTATATAGAAACGGGGTAAGAGTAGAAATGAACTTATTATCTGACCAAGCCAATAAAACCAATATTGAATGGTTGCTCTTGCCGGGTGATAGCATTTTTATACCCCGTCAAGGAACTTTTGTAGAAGTGAAAGGGTTCGTGAATACGCCTCAATTGTTGCGCTTTAACAGCACCAGATTTAAGTACTATATTTCTGCCGCTGGTGGGGTGAATGATAAGGGGTCTTTGAGAAGGTCCTATATTCAATATCCCAATGGCATTAATAGACCAGTGCGTAAGTTCTTGTTCTTTAGAAATTATCCTCCTGTTAAAGAAGGAAGTAGGATTATTGTGCCAGAAAAGTCTGACAGCGATAGGAGCAAATTGTCCATTGCAGAAGTAGCAACCATAACCACATCCTTGACAGCTATATTGGGTTTAATTATTGCCCTGAAAAACTAAATATGAGAGAAAAGGAAAATTACATAAAAGAAGACCCAGCATTTAGCTTGAGGGGAATGCTGGCTGGTTGGTGGTCTTCATTGGGTTTTTTATTAAAACATTGGAAGCAACTATTGGTAGCAGCCATCGCCGGAGGCTTATTGGGCTTAGGGTATTTTTGGTTTGTCGAGCCTAGCTATACTGCCAGACTCACATTTGTGGTAGAGGAGGCCAAACAATCTGGAGGAGGAGTATTATCTGCTTTGGCAGGACAATTTGGAGTAGATATTGGAGGTATGTCAGGTACCAGTGGGGTTTTGGCTGGTGACAATGTGCAGGAACTATTAAAAAGCCGTTTCTTATTAAAAAAGGTCTTATTATCAAAAAGCCCTCTTGATAGTAGTCATTCTGTTGCAGAAGATTATGCCAATGCTTACGGATGGCAGGCCAAATGGTCTAAGAAATCAGGAATTGGACCCCAAAATGCCAGTTTTCCTATTGGAGCAAAGACTTTGAATAGGGTGCAGGATAGCTTATTGCAGGTAATCATGAAGGAAATGCTTGAAAAAGAGCTGATGGTTAGTAAACCAGACAAAAAATTGGGCTTTTTTGAACTAAATGTGACCAATAAGCAAGAGCTATTGAGCCAAGGGATTTGTCTACAACTGATCAAAGAAGCAACTGCCTTCTATATAGATACCAAGACCAGGCGTTTAAAAATTAATGTAGAAAGATTGCAGCGTAAATCTGATAGTTTAGAATACCTACTCAACCGTAAAACGGTGACCACCCTTTCTGCTAACCGCGATTTATTGAACTTAAACCCCGCTTTTACCACCGCAGGGGCGGATGTAGAAATCAGTAATCGGGATAAGGTCATCCTTTCTACTATTTATGCGGAAGTAGTTAAAAACCTAGAGATTAGTAAAACTGCCCTGATTCAAGAGACCCCAACCGTTCAATTGGTAGATCAGCCCGAATTACCCCTAAAAAAGAACAAAATGGATTGGTGGATGGCAATTGGGTTAGGGATGATACTAACGGTAGTTATTCTTGGATGTTATCTACTTGTTTCTACTAAAAAAGTATAGATTAAATGGTGATAACCAACTGAAAACGCTTAATATTGCAAATCTTAAATGATTCTAGCATCCTCCCCCAGGAATCATGTTCAAAAGCATATTAAATATGCACCTAATGTTTCAGCAATTAAATCATTTGCTATTGTTGTGACTGAGGCTGGCGAAGCCATATCTTAACCAAAACAAAAATCATGCAAAACATTTTAAAGAAGGTCAGCATTGTTCCACGCTGGATCATTTTTTTTCTTGATTTGGCGGTTACTCAGGTTTGTTTGTTTTTTGCCATTTTGTTAAAACTGAATTTAACTTTTACAGGGATTAATTGGGAATCAGTTTTAAATACCACTTTATTAATTGGTATTATAAATGTATTGGTTTTTGCGTCTATAAGGACCTACGCTGGTATTGTAAGGTTCACAGGTATACAAGATGCCTATAGAATAGGTGTTTCTGTTATTTTATCCTCAAGTATCTTATTTGCAGTACATATTATTACAAAAGATTATGCCAATAAATTTGTACTGAGCAATGTGGTGGTTATTATTTACTCAACATTTAGTTTTCTAGCACTGATTTCTTATAGAGTGATGGTAAAATTTGTATTTGCTTATTCTCGCAAATACAATATGGC
>CAMFKK010000106.1 GCA_945957225.1 uncultured Sphingobacteriia bacterium
GTACTGCGCTGGTAGTTTTTTCTTTTCCATCGCGCAAGTAAGTAACACTCACTTTCTCATCGGGTTTGTACTTGCTTACGGCATTGTATAGGTCATTGGCCGATTCAATCTTGGTATCGCCCAATTTGGTAATCACATCGCCCACTTGCAAACCTGCTTTGGCAGCGGCAGATTCCTTGTTCACTTCTTTTACTTGCGCACCTTTCTCTGTTTTTTCTGTTACCACGCCCAGCATGGCTTTATTGGATTTGATTTCAGTATTGAATTCCATGGGAGGCATATTCATGCTAAAGCCATCTTTGCCATGCATATTGATGATGACTTTTTTGTTACCCAATTTTTCCCAATCGCCTTCCTTAAAACTGTCAATATCCTTGCCATTGATGGTTACTTTATTACCATCTACGCGAACAGTCATTTTTTCAGTTCCTTTTTTGCCATCATTGATGACAATGACTTCTTCTTCCACCTTAGATTTTTTTTCTTTGGGGGCTTCCTTGCCTTGTGCCATAGCTGTAGCACTGATACTCAATGCCAAAAGCGTACTGTAGATCATTTGCTTATTCATAAAGAATCATTTTTGTTTGATGTTTCAAATATAGATTGCTTCTACATTAATGAACCTTGCACAATGGTTAATCAAGGTTAATGAATGGACAAAAAAAATCCCAGCCTAGGCCGGGATTTTAAATAGGTTGAAAAACACTTAGATCACCAATGCCTTAATCTGTGCCACCACTTGCCCAAGGTTGCTGGCGTCTTGTCCACCAGCAGTAGCCAATGTTTTTTGTCCGCCACCGCCGCCCTTGATCAGCGGGGTCACTATTTCTTTGATCATCTTTGGCGCTTCTAAATTTTTGTCAGAAATCATACTGTCTGATAACAAAATGCAGACCGATGGTTTACCTGCCAAATTAGCTACCAAGACTACCAAGTAATCATTGCCCAATGCGGTTTTTAGCTCAAAGCAGAGTTTCTTTAAATGATCGGCACTGCTCACACTTACTTCTTGGCCTACAAAAAATCCAGTAGCACCACTGTTCAAGCTGAATGCTTCTTTGCTAGCAATTAATTGCTCACGAATCACTACCAATTGTTTGGCTTCCAGGCTTTCTAATTTCTTTTCCAGTTCCTGTTTTTCCTGGATAATTTTTTCTACGGCTTTGAGTGGGTCTTTTGTTTTGAGCAGGTTACCTACTTCACGCAGACCAGCAAATTGGTCATAGAGATAATTGAAAGCCTTGCTTCCTGTAAGTGCTTCAATTCTTCTTACACCCGCTGCTACGGCAGCTTCTGCGGTAATCTTGAATAGTCCAATCATACCGGTATGATACACGTGTGTACCACCACAAAGCTCAATAGAATAATTGGGGTCAATGGTTACTACACGTACGGTATTGCCATATTTTTCTCCAAACAGGGCCATGGCGCCCAATTTCAGGGCTTCTTCCTTGGGTAGCTCACGCACCACCACCGGAATATTTTCTCTGATCTTATCGTTCACCATGCGTTCTACCTGACGCAGTTCCTCATCGCTCACGCGCGCAAAATGGGAGAAGTCAAAACGCAGTTCTTCTTCATTGACCAAGGATCCTTTCTGTGCCACATGTGTGCCCAAAACGGTTCTGAGAGCGGCGTGCATTAAATGCGTAGCCGTATGGTTATAGCAAGTAAATAGTCTTTTTTCTACATTAATACTGGCCTTGCATTCTGCTTGAATATTAGCAGGCAATTGATTCACAAAATGAACAATCAGGTCATTTTCTTTTTTAGTATCGGTTACTTCAATGCGCTCTCCCTCAAATTCCAACCAACCCGTATCGCCCACCTGGCCACCGCTCTCTGCATAGAATGGGGTAGTAGCCAAAACCAATTGGTATTGTTCCTTGCCCTTGGAACTGATTTTGCGATACTTGGTTACTTGGGTATGCACCAAAAAATCCTGGTATCCTACAAAACCATTGACGGCTATATCTGAAACAATTACCCAGTCCTGGGTATCCAATACAGATGCGGCACGGCTCCTGTTTTTCTGTTGTTGCATTTCTGCTTCAAAACCAGTCTCGTCTACACTAATGCTGTTCTCTGATGCAATTAACCTGGTTAGGTCAATGGGAAAACCAAATGTGTCAAAGAGTTCAAATGCGGCTTTACCACCAATTTGTTTTTCTACTGATTGAGAACTTGCCACCAACAAATCATCTATGCGTTTGAGCCCCTTGTCTAAGGTTCTTAAAAAAGCGTCTTCTTCTTCCTTCACCACTTTGCCCACAAATTCCAATTGCTGTTTGAGCTCCGGGAATACGGTAGCAAACTGCTCTGCCAATTGGGGCAGTAATTGATGTAAAAGGGGTTGCTTATAATTCAGGTAAGAATAATAATATCTAACGGCCCTGCGCAAAATGCGGCGGATCACATAGCCGGCTCCGGTATTAGAAGGCAATTGCCCGTCTGCAATGGTAAAGCTGATGGCCCTGATATGGTCAGCAATGACCCTAAAAGCAATGGCTTGTTTGCTAGCACTAAAATCATAGCTCAGCCCCGTAATTTTTTCAACATGTGCAATGGTACCGGTAAATACATCAGTATCATAGTTGCTGGTCTTGCCCTGGATCACACGCACCAATCTTTCAAAACCCATACCTGTGTCTACGTGTTTGGCAGGTAGCGGTTCCAGACTTCCGTCCTTGAGACGGTTAAACTGCATGAATACATTGTTCCAGATTTCTATCACCTGTGGATGGTCATTGTTCACCAATGTTTTTCCATCTACTAGCGCGCGCTCTGCGTCTGGACGGCAGTCTACATGAATCTCAGAGCAGGGCCCGCAAGGTCCAGTATCACCCATTTCCCAGAAATTGTCTTTTTTATTCCCCAACAAAATGCGCTCTGGGGCAATCCATTTTTTCCATTCTTCAAAAGCTTCTAGGTCTTTTTCCAAATGCTCTTTTTCATCGCCCTCAAAAATGGTGACATAAAGTCTGTTCTTGTCAATTTTGTATACTTCCGTGAGTAGTTCCCAACTCCAAGCAATGGCTTCTGTTTTAAAATAATTGCCAAAGCTCCAGTTACCCAACATTTCAAACATGGTATGGTGATAGGTATCAACACCCACTTCTTCTAAGTCATTGTGCTTACCACTGACGCGCAAACATTTTTGGGTATCGGCCACTCTTGGAGCAGGTGCTTGTTTATTACCCAAAAAATAATCCTTGAACTGATTCATACCCGCATTGGTAAAAAGCAGAGTAGGGTCATTCTTCACCACAATGGGGGCAGATGGTACAATCTGATGCCCTTTGGATGCAAAAAAATCAAGGAATTGCTGGCGAATCTGGGAACTGCTGTTCATGTTCTATGGAAATTTAAATCACGGTTTTAGCCCTTTGAAACTATCTTTGATGGCTTTTCAGGGGTTGCAAAGGTAAGGATTACTGGGGTGAATACATGGTATTGAACCCAGTAATGGCGCCTAAAAATGGAATTCCAAAAGCTATTAGGCTAACGCGATGAAAAAAATCAAATACTATTACAATACCCATACCCTCCGGTTTGAAAAACTGGAAGTGCCGCTGCGGGTAAGACTCTTACAGGTCTTTGCCTTTGTAACGGCCTGCGTGGTTACGGGTCTGTTAATAGTCTTTATTGTATTCAAGTATATTGATAGCCCCAAGGAGAAATTCCTGCGTCAGGAAAACGAAGACATGAAACAGCGCTATAGCATTCTTAGTGAGCGGATAAATGAGCTGGAATTGCAGATGGACGAGCTGGAAAATAGGGACAATAATGTGTACCGTGAAATCTTTGGAGCCAACCCCATTCCAGACAGCGTAAGAACCAAAGTGGTAGAAAAAAAGAACGAGGTAAAACTGGTGGCCCGCATGGGTGAAACCGAATTGGTGACCAGCATGACAGACCAGTTAAACCAAATGGCTTTGCGCCAAAAATCTCAGGAAAAGTCTTATGTGGAGATTACCAATATGGTGAAAAACAAAGAAAAACTGATCAATGCTACGCCTTCTATTCAACCCGTGAGTAATAAGAACCTAGACAGAATTGCTTCTGGTTTTGGTTATAGAATTGACCCTGTTTATAAAGACAGAAGACTACACGCTGGTTTGGATTTTACGGCCCCCTCTGGAACACCTATTTATGCCACGGCCGATGGAACAGTTGGGGACGCGGGTTTTCACACAGGTGGATTTGGTAACCGCGTGGTGATCAACCACGGTTTTGGTTATCAAACCCTCTATGGTCATATGTCTAAGATCAAAGCTAGAGTGGGAGAGAAAGTGAAAAGGGGAGAAGTGATTGGCTATGTGGGTAGCACGGGAAAAAGTACGGGTCCACATTGTCACTATGAAGTGCATAGAAGTGGCCGACCTGTAGATCCCATTTACTATTTCTACAATGACCTGACTCCTGCGCAGTTTGACCGAATCTTGAAATTGGCTGCTGTAAGCAACCAAAGTTTTGACTAGTTCTGAACAATTAGGCCTACTACTTGTCATTCATCCTATAATTAGCATCATGGAACCAGGCGTTAGAGAATATTTGTTGCGCATAGTCAATACCATTGCACTAGCCATTTTTTGGATGGCCATTAATTCTACCCTGGGCATCATGTACCAATTTGGTTTTTTAGACCAAGGTATTCACTTGGGTCAAATCCTTTTTTATAGCTGGCTAATACTGAGTTTTGTACTTCTCTTTAGATACCTAAAAAAGCTATGGCTAAAGCCGATAGATTTTGAGGATCCTGGTTATTCTGAGTTGGATCAACCTCAATAAAAAAGCACCGGCTGGGCCGATGCTCTCAATGACTGTTTAGTCTTCTTATTTTTTATCATCCTTGGTATCTAGGATTACGGGAGAACTTCCTTTACCCATGATGATCACTTTGGCATTGGGCGATGTTACTAGACCCTTCATCATTTGAATTTGCTCATACTGCAATTGCTTGTCAGTCAGACCAGCACTCATGATGCGCTGATAGTCTGCAATACCCTGTGCTTCTACACGCTTACGCTCGGCTTCCTGCTTTTCTTTTTGCAGCACAAATTCCATTTTCTGTGCGTCCTGTTCTGCCTTTATTTTTTCTTCAATAGAACCTTTGACACTGGCTGGCAACGTAATATTGCGCACCAATAATTGCTCTAAGACCAGACCACGTTGTTTAAAATTTTCTTCAATGGTTTTAAAAATTCTGGTTTGAAACTGGTCTCTCTTGGTACTGTACAAATCAACGGCTGTATAGAACACGGCATTATCCCTGATCTTGGTTCTGGTTATGGGACGTACAATTTTGTCCTTAAAATCCAGACCGGTTTCTTTAACAATTTTTGGTGCTTCTGTAGATAAGACCCTATATAAAACAGTCAAGTCTATTACTACTTCCAAACCATCCGCTGTGAGTACACGAATAGCATCATCACCAACTTTATCACCTTCGTTATGCACCCCACTCATGGTATAGTTCTGGGTTTTGATATCTATTTTGTTCACGTCTACCAAGGGATTTACCATGGTTAAACCGCTGGTAAGTACGTCATCTTGCACCTTACCAAACATAGACTTGACACCAATCTGACCCGCGTCAATTTGTTTAACACTAGAAGTAAGAAAACCAATCACCATAAGTGAAATGCCTGTAATCCTTGCGGCATTGGCGTATTGTGGTAAAGGATGATTGGCGTTTTTAAGAGAAAAAGCGGCTATGAATACAATCAAGCCTAAAATTAGGAGAATCATGTTTTTTGTTTTAATAATTGATAAGTAGCAAATTGTTGCTAATTCTTACAGTTAACTGCTATGGTCTACCACAATCACCCATTCTCCCTTGATTTTTCTAAACAAAAGGGTATAAGCACCACCTATATCGCCAATGCTTCTTTTTAAATACCATTTGCCTAAGACAAAATAATATTCCGGGCTTAGTCTTCTCAATTGGATCAAGTCAAAACTCAGTTTGCCCATGGCAGCGGTATCGGGGTAACCCTTGTAATAATTGTCTAGGGTTTTTTGATACCCAAAATTAGCGCCGGATTTACCCACAAACAACAAACTATCGCTTTTCCAATAGCCATTCATGAATGAGGCAATATTGCCCTTGTTCCACTGTTCGGTTTGGGAAGCCAAAATCTTGCGAATGGCTAACTCGTCTTTATTCTGTGCTTGAATTGGATGGCTGATAAAACTGCTGCTAAAAATTAATAGGGTGGCTATTAGGGCCTTGCTGGGGCTGATCATTTTTTTTAGGAAAGCTACTGAATTCTATAGGATTTTTTGGCAGCATCTTTCTGGCATAAACAAATGCCGTATCTTAATCTTATGGAATATATAGCCCATTTAGAAAAAGACCGCAAACTGTCTAAGGCATTGATTGAAGCATTGCCACCCTTAGAAATGCGCAAGAATATCCCCCTGCGTTTAATGGCCAGCATCATGAGCCAGCAATTGAGTACGGCGGTAGCCAAAGTGATTTTTAAACGCTTCTTAGAATTATACAATGGTAAGGAACCCAAACCCCAACAGGTTTTGGACACACCCATTGAAACCCTGCGAGGTATTGGACTGAGTTATGCCAAAGTGGGATATATACACAATGTTGCGGCTTTTTGTATAGAACATAAGATCACAGACAAGACCCTGCAAAAAATGGAGAATGAAGCCATTGTGGATTTGCTGGTACAGATCAAGGGCGTTGGCAAATGGACCGTAGAAATGCTGCTCATGTTTTCCCTGGGCAGGGAAGACGTATTTGCCGTAGATGATTTGGGTATACAGCAAGCCATGACTAAGCTCTATAAATTGGAGCATTTAGACAAAAAGGAACTCAAGCAAAAAATGCTGGAACTCTCTGCCAAGTGGAGCCCTTATAGAACCTATGCCTGTCTGCATCTTTGGCAATACAAGGACGATCAATAATCCTCAACTACAAACGCAAAAAATAACCTAGAAAATTGCAAAGAAGCAACAATAAATGAAAACTTCTTACGCTGAATTTCTAGCCGCATTGATCACCCCAAACATAGTTCTTGTCAAGAGTTTTTCATAGACTGCTTTGAGCTCGGGCTCAATATCTCTGCTATGTAATTGGTTCAATGCATATTGCTGAATGGTTAGTAAGGGCAATACAATCTTGTCTCTCATTTGAATAGAAGCCCTTCCAGCTTTGTCTTCTTCCATGAGTACGCTTGCGTCTGCTAATTCCATGACCAGTGTGGCAGTCAGGTCAAATTCTTTTTTAATCAGTTCCCAAACCGGTCCAAACTGTGGATCTTTTTTCACGTATTCCGTGAGTGGGAAAAAGGATTTGAGCATGCTCATCATGCTATTGTCTATGAGTGTACGGAAGAACAACACATTACGGAACATGGCTTTGGTATCGTTCCACAAACCCTGGTCCTTCATGGCTTGTAAAGCAGTGCCTACACCAAAAAATCCGGGTACATTTTGTTTTAACTGACTCCAAGATCCCACAAATGGAATGGCGCGCAGGTCTTCA
>CAMFKK010000107.1 GCA_945957225.1 uncultured Sphingobacteriia bacterium
GTCTTCCAAAGAAAAAAAGTATTGGTGAAATTGGGTGAGTGCTGCTTCTATGCGTTTGTCTTGCTCTTCTACTAACACTTGCTTGTTGAAAAAAGCAGTTTCCAAACTTAGGTATTGACTATAATGCATCTGTAAAAAAGCAATACTATACAGGAGGTCAGTGGCATTAAAAGTTCGATGTTTAAACCCCAACATGCTTTTCAAATCAGATTCCTGGTGATGCAAACAAAAATCATGCGGAGCCATATCCATGAGTTGCATGAGCTCCTTGGCCTTATTGATAATGGTGGTTCTATTACCCCAGGCAAAGATGGCAGCAAAGAATCCGGCTATTTCTATATCCTGTTTTTTGCTGAATAAATGGGGTACCGCAATAGGATCAGCAGCAATAAAATCTGGCCGATTATATCTATCTACTTTTTCATTAAAAAAGCTAATGAGCGATGCTAGATTTTTGACTTCTTCCAAGACTTGGTGGTTTTTTAGCAGATGATGATGAAAATTAATGTTTCAGCGGGAATTTGCGTGTTTCTGAGTTAACTTTATAACTCGATTGTACGCAATTTTTCTAATCTTAATTTCATCATATGAGAAAGCAGTTTTTTGCAGTGGCAACCCTTCTAATCATGACCATTGCAGTGCAGGCTCAAAATAGCAAGCCTGCAGGAACACCTTTGTACAAAAATGCCAAAGCTCCCATTGAACAGCGCATCAAAGATTTGTTACAGCGCATGACATTGGAAGAAAAAGCAGGTCAATTGAATCAAGTAAATGGGGGCGTGTTCACGGGTCCTGCGGCCAATGATCCTGGTCAAAAAGCAAAATTAGATTTGGCTAAAAAAGGTGGGGTTGGTTCTTTTCTAAACGTCATTGGCGTTGCTGAAACCAGAAATGCCCAACAGGCGGTGATGGAAAATTCTAGATTGGGTATTCCTTTGTTATTTGGCTTTGACGTCATTCATGGTTATAGAACGGTATTCCCCATTCCATTAGCGGAAGCTGGTACATGGGATTTAGCAGCTATTGAAAAGAATGCAACTGTACATGCTAAAGAGGCTGCCGCTGCTGGTGTACACTGGACTTTTGCACCCATGTGCGATATTAGCAATGACCCTCGTTGGGGACGTGTTATGGAAGGTGGGGGTGAAGATCCTTATTTGGGTGGACTAGTTGCTGCGGCTCGTGTAAAAGGCTTACAAGGAAAACAATTTGACGCAGAACATATCATGGCTTGCATTAAACATTTTGCGGTCTATGGTGCGGTAGAAGCTGGTAGAGAGTACAATAATGTAGACGTATCGCGCGTAGCGCTTTGGAATAAATACCTGCCTCCTTACAAAGCAGCCGTAGAAGCTGGAGCAGCTACAGTGATGAACAGCTTTAACGTATTTGATGGTATTCCTGCAAGTGGTAACAAATATTTGGTAACCGATATCTTACAGAAAAAATGGGGATTCAAAGGATTTGTGGTAAGTGACTGGGGAAGTTTTGGAGAGATGATTAACCATGGTTATGCAGTAGATGAAAAAGACGCTGCATTAAAAGCTTTGCAAGCTGGTAGCCATATGGATATGGAAGCCAATGTATCTGGCCGTTTTGTACCTCAATTAGTGAAGGAAGGCAAATTGACCATGGCGCAGGTAGATGATGCAGTTGGTAGAATCTTGTATTTCAAATTCAAACTAGGTTTATTTGAAGACCCTTATAAATATTCCAATGCAGACAGGGAAGCAGCTACTTTATTTAATGCTGCCAATCGTGCTCAAGCACTGGAAGCTGCTAAAAAAAGTATCTTATTGCTTAAGAACAATCATGAAGTATTGCCACTAAAAGCTGAGGGCACCAAGATTGCTTTGATTGGTTTGTAT
This sequence comes from uncultured Sphingobacteriia bacterium, assembly GCA_945957225.1. Classification (GTDB taxonomy): domain Bacteria; phylum Bacteroidota; class Bacteroidia; order Chitinophagales; family Chitinophagaceae; genus Sediminibacterium. Next base: position 1,869 of record CAMFKK010000107.1, read on the forward strand.
GCCAATAGTAAAGAAGATATGTTTGATTTTTGGATTGCTAATGGAACTGCAAATGATGCGGTTACTGTGAAAGAAGGAATGGAGAAAAGATTTGGTGCCAATAATATCAACTATGCGCCAGGTTATATGGCAGATGGTAGCACAGACGAACAATTGGTTAAAGACGCTGTTGCTGCTGCAGATAAAGCTGCTGTAGTTGTGGTGAATATTGGCATCAGTGGTAAAATGGCAGGTGAAGACAGAGCCTTAGCCAATATCAATATTCCAGAAGGACAAATTAGATTATTGCGTGCTTTGCAAAAACAAGGCAGACCTGTAATTGCCTTGGTGAGCAGTGGTAGACCATTGGTGTTAACCAATATTCAAGACATTACTACGGCCATTGTTCAAACCTGGATCCTTGGCACTGAAACAGGAAATGCGGTTGCAGCTATGTTGGCTGGAGATTATAATCCATCTGCCAAAACTGTCATGACTTTCCCTTATGCATTGGGTCAAGTGCCTGTGTATTATAACCATTTTAATACCAATAGACCTGCACCAGAAACTGGAGACGCAAGTTGGAAGTCTCGCTATCGCGATATTCCCAATGAACCTTTGTATCCTTTTGGTTATGGTTTAAGTTATACCAATTATCATTATTCTAACCTGAGTTTGAGCTCTGAAAAAATTACCCGCTCTCAACCCTTGCAAGTACGTGTAACCGTGAAGAATAGCGGAAAAGTAGACGGAGAAGAAGTGGTGCAATTGTATATTAGAGATATCGCTGCCTCAATTGTTAGACCAGTCAAAGAATTAAAGGCCTTTCAAAAAGTATTCCTAAAAGCTGGTGAATCAAAGGAAATCAGTTTTGTTCTAACTGGCAAAGACCTTTCTTTCTATGATGGAGAAGGCAATACTCGTTTAGAAAATGGCGCCTTTAAAGTAATGGTGGGTGGTGATTCTAAAACTGTATTGGAAAAAGGATTTGAATTACAATAATCCTCTAATGAGGACAAGAAAAAAGGACCACGACTAAAAATCGGGGTCCTTTTTTTATAATAGGGATTAATTATTATCCTATTGCCTGATCCAGGTCTTCAATTAGGTCTTCTACGTCTTCAATTCCCACACTCAAACGAATCAGAGAATCAGTAAGACCGTTTTTAATCCGCTCTTCTCTTGGAATAGAAGCATGGGTCATACTTGCAGGGTGATTGATCAAAGATTCAACACCTCCTAGGCTTTCTGCCAAAGAGAATACCTTGGTAGAACTGAGTACGCGTTTGGCATTTTCAATACTATCATCTTTAAGCGTAAAACTCATCATACCCCCAAATCCACGCATTTGCTCTTTGGCAATGGCATAATTGTGGTGGTCTTCAAAACCACACCAGTAAACCCTTGCTACTTTTGGATGATTGCGTAAATGGAGGGCAATTTTTTCGCCGTTTTCACAATGACGTTGCATACGAACGTGCAAGGTTTTAATTCCGCGTAACACCAAGAAGCAATCCATAGGCCCAGGAACAGCACCACAAGATTTTTGAATAAAGTATAATTGCTCTCGCAGGTCAGCATCGTTCATCATCAAGCATCCTTGAATCAAATCACTATGACCACCCAAGTACTTAGTTGCAGAGTGCATAACAATATCTGCACCAAGGGTTAGTGGATTTTGCAAATAAGGTGAGGCAAAAGTATTGTCTACACAAAGCAAAGCACCTGCTGATTTTGCAATCACAGACACTGCTGCAATATCTGTAATATTCATCAACGGGTTTGTTGGCGTTTCAATCCAGATAAGTTTGGTAGCAGGACTAATGGCTTTGCTGATATTGCTGACATCGGTAGTGTCTACATAGGTAAACTTGATCCCAAATTTGGCATAGATCTTGGTAAACAATCTATAAGTACCACCATACATATCATTGGCTGCAATGACTTCATCGCCTGGGGCCAAGAGTTTGATGACCGCATCCGTAGCAGCAACCCCACTACTAAATGCTAGGCCAAATTTTCCTTCTTCCAATTGCGCATAAGCTTCTTCCAAAGCTTTACGGGTTGGGTTCTGGCTGCGTGCATATTCAAAACCTTTGTTTACACCAGGAGCTTCTTGCACATAGGTAGAAGTCTGATAGATGGGTGTCATGATGGCTCCTGTAGAAGGATCAGGTTCAGCACCTGCATGAATATATTTGGTTCCCAATCTTACACCGGGTGTTTGTTTGTTTTGGCTCATAATTATTTTTTAGTAGTAGTTTCAGGAACTAAAGTAATGGGTAGAACTGTTTTGATATCATCCCAAACAATCACCATATTGGCGCCATTCTTGATGTCTTCAAAGTATATGGTAAAAGCCTCTACGTTTTCAGTGTTCTTATCAATATCCACTTCTGTACGCAACAAATCCTTTTTTCCATCGTAGGTAAAATTACCCCAGCAGAAATTGTCCTTGTTTAGGATCAGGGTCCATTTGTTTTCAGTGGGTAAACAGTAAAAAGTATATCGGCCTTTGGCCACTAATTTTCCTCCAATTTTTACGGGTTTAAAGAATTCAATTTCTGTGGCTTCATTGGCACCCAGTCTCCAGAGTTCATTGTATTTGATAATGCCGCCAAAAATGGTTCTGCCCCCTTTTAACGGCCTACCATAAATCACTCGGGCAATGGGTTGGTCCTTGGCCATTCCCTTCATTTTTAAAAGGGGATAATTGGCTGGCCAATAACTCATGTCCATGGGCGATTTGTCTAGTTCAGTGGGTTTGGGTTGGGCCCAAATACTACTGGCAATAGCCATACAACAGCATAAGAGGATTGATTTCATATAGAAAGTACTTGTTGGATTGATGAACAGTAACAAAGATAAGGGGCTAAAGGTTCTGCAAATCTTGCCAATAGCTTTCTGCCATATTTTTAACAGCTGGGAAAAATTCCTGATAACAATCCGCTAATAAAGGCAGATTGGCTTCAAATAATTGAAATGCTATAGACGCATCTGTTAAATAAGCCGCCCTTCTAACCAGCCCCCCAAAGCTTTTTTCAATACCCCAAGTATAGCGATAGTTGTACAACCAATCTTGGGTTTGCATATAGGGTAACATGCGGGCAAATTTTTCCGGTAAAAAAGAGTGCTGATCTATCAAGGAAGCATAAACCTTGGCAGAAAAAACTTGCCAACCGGCTTCCTCCATGATAGTGCTATCCAAGGCCAGAAAATGGTCATAGACCACATCCATAAATGCCCCAGCATAAAGCCCCACTGCAGGTTTGAAAACAGCTTTTCCCCTTGCAGTGGCTGGGTGACTATCTGTAAAAGCGTCAATAGCTCTATGAAGACGAATCCCCTGTTGTATACCCAAGGGATAATCATACTGTTTTTTGCCCTTTACATAATCACTGATCATATTGCCCACCAAGAGTTGGGGTTGGCCAAAAGACAGGTACGCATGCGCCAGTAGATTCATGCTGCAATAATAACCGAAACCTTGCTTACTTGGTTGTTTTTAAAATCCAAGCACCAACCAAATTGGCTGCTTCTGGAGAAAAGGTTTCATCAATACTATTGTAGGATTGTACTTTGGTCTTAGCTGTTTGGAACAAATGGTTCAAATTAGGGAGTGCATGTACTTCATATTTCTTGTTCTTTCCTTTTTTCAAAGCGGCTTCAATAGCGCTTAGGTTTTCATCACAAGTCACTTGAATATCATAGGTTCCATTCAAAGCCAAGACAGGAATTTTCAATTTTTCTAAATTGGTACTAGGCTCATAGTTTAAGAAATAATTCAGCCATGCAAGACCAGCTTTGTATTGTTGTGCCATGGACAGCATGGCTGCCTGCGGCGATGTGATAAATAGCTTTTTCTCCAAACTATCGGGAACAGCTTTTTTCCAATTACTATACACTTCTTTCATCTCAGTTTGAACTGCATCAAAATCTGTAGATTTTCCAAATGCCAAATTCATATTATTGATTAAACTGTCTGCTATTGCTTTGTCAGCAGCACTTAGATTAGTCATTTCTAAACTGCGTCTCATTTGAAAATTCCAGACCTCCTGACCCTTTTGACCTGGTCCTGCCAACAAGACAATAAAGGCAACCTGTTTATTTTTCACAGCTACCATGGGGGCAATCATGCCACCCTCACTATGTCCAATTAACCCAATTTTTTTCTTGTCTACATCTGGTCTGCTTAGCAAATATTGAATGCTATTATTAACGTCTCCCGCAAAGTCTACAGAAGTCAGTTTAGCTGGATTGTCTCCAAGGCTTGACTTTCCCGCACCGCGATCATCCACACGCAATACAGCAATACCTTGCTTGGTTAATAAATCTGCTAATACGCCGTAGGGTTTGTGACCAAACATGCTGCCATCCCTGTCCTGTGTGCCACTGCCCGAAATAAGAATCACCGTTGGAAAATTGCTTCCCTGGATAGGTTTGGTAAATGTGGCACCGTATTGCAAACTACTATCCGCATTTTTGTAAATCACCTCTTCCGATAGATAGCCCAAAGGCGCTTTGGGTGTTTGTGGTCTTATGGGAGTGGCAGGAGGTTTGGGAACATCTTTTTCATCCATCCGCTTCATGTTGAGAGGCGTTTTAAAATTCCCCTGTTTAAAATTCCCCTGTATGCTATCCTTACCATTCCAAAGACCCCTATAGCCAGCTTTCATGATATTGATTTCGGCAATGATGCTATCAGCTTCCATGACCGTTTTGCTGCCTTGCAAACCAAAACTATTTTGGTCAGGACTATCAAAACTGCTACTATATTCATTGCCTGTTTTAGAAACATGCATGACAAACCTGATTTGTCTTCCACCCACACCTAGGTAACCCTGCCAAACACCCACAATGCTTTGTGCTTGAGATGCATGTACAACTAGTAACACACAAATAAGAAAGGAGATTTTTTTCATGATATTAGGATTGGTGTTTTTTAAAGTAACGATAGGAAAATATAAAAGGTACTATAGAAATAATCACAGTGATGGCAGTGAACACTATCCAACCCGCAGCGCTGGATAATACTAAACTCAGGATTGCAGCAACCAAACCACCAACTACCCATAGTTTACCTGCTAGTAAATGGGTGGCTCTCCAATTATCTGGATCTTCCAATGCCCAAGGTGTTCTAAATCCAGCAAAATAATTGGGTTTAATGGTATGCATATAATTGCCCATAAATACAAACAATAAACTCATTAGGGGTAGAATATACTTAGTGCCATTGAAGTTGCTATTAACAGCGGATTGAAGAATGATCATATTGAGGATACCCATAAAAACAACCAATACCAATCCAATCTTATTGAGAAAAACAGGGGATTGACCGGCCGTTTTTTTAGGGTCTATCTGTGGTAAGAATTTCAATAAAAAATAACTACTTAAACCCACAACATCTAAGAGTAGCGTGGTGAAAATAAGGGTAGACTTTTCCCCAAAACCATCGGCCTTGCCTTCTATATTAAAATGGGTGGGTACGGTGTTTGGTAAATAGGAATATACCGAAGCCAAATACACCAGGGGCATACCTAGTGCTGCAACAATGATTATAATATTCAGTGATTGATTATTTTTCATGCTATTTCTTTTTTGTTTTGGTAAACTGAACTACCCACTTGAGCACTTCATCCACTGTCTCTTATA